>DPSD01000531.1:6173-9398 GCA_003538495.1 Accumulibacter sp. | reverse complement strand
GCCGGCCATACGCTGATGCTCGATGCGCATTGGCAAGCGGCGGCCGACGCCATGCTCGGCTGGCTCGAGCGGCTTCTGCCAGACGGCACGGCAGCCTAAGCAGCGAGCAAGCGCGGCAAGTCCCGCATGTCCTTGAACACCGCCGCGGCGCCAGCGGCGAGCAGCGTTGCGGCATGCCCCGGCCCGGCATGGCCGCCACCGCAGAAGCCGAGCACGCGCATGCCTGCGGCGCGGGCGGCGTGCACGCCGGCGACGCTGTCTTCGATGACCACGCAGTGCTGTGGCGGGCAAGCCATCGCGCCGGCTGCCAGCAGGAACAGGTCGGGCGCCGGTTTGCCGCGGGCGACCATCTCGGCGCTGAACAAGTGTGGCTCGAAGTGCCGCAGCAGCCCGGTGATGCCGAGGTTGACGCGGATCTTGTCGCGCGCGCCCGAAGATGCGACACACTTCGGCCAGGCGAGCGCGCGCAGCATCTCGTCCACCCCGGCGACAGGTTGCAGTTCGGCAGTAAAAGCCTCCCGGTCACGCTCGCCCAGGTGCCTGGCGAAATCTGCCGGCAGGGAACGGCCCCACTCGTCCTCGACCTGTTTCAGAACGGCGCGAACGCTGATTCCGGTATAGCGCACGATCGCCTGCTGCGCGGTCAGCGGAAATCCGGCTTCGCTCAACAACTCCGCAAGAACGCGACTGGCGATCGGTTCGCTGTCGACCAGTACGCCATCGCAGTCGAAAATTGCCAGATCCTTGACCACCGGCCTGTCCGGCGGCCTCGCCAAGTGCCTTTCCGGCCACGTGGCCGGTCGCTTCGCTGGCGGCTCGCTCATCGCATCAGCCACCGGCGCACGGGGCGCCGATGGTAGGTGTGCAAGCCGTCCGCCGCTTCACCCGCGCGGCATCCCGGCGCCGCAAAGGTCTTCCGGCGTGGCCTCGAAAAACCACGCTGGTGGCGCCCACCGGCCGGGAAGATGCCGGTGGCCCCAGGCGGCGAGCTGCTGCAGGACCGGCAAGAGCTCCGCCCCCTTGCGAGTCAGCAAGTACTCGTGGCGCGGTGGGTTTTCCTGATAGAGCCGCTTGTTGACGATTCCCGCATCGTCCAGACGGCGCAGCCGACCGGCCAGGATATTGCTGGGAATCCGCTCCGGGGAGGACAGGAACTCGCCGTAACGCCGCTTCCCGGCGATCATGTCGCGGACGATGATCAACGTCCACTTGTCGCCGAGGAGGTCGAGCGCGGACGCCAGCGGGCACCGGGAACGGTAGTCCGCGTCGGGGTCGGCGGTGGTATCGGCGGTGGTGGTGGTCATCCAGCGTACTTTATCCTCTCCGCCCGGTTACTTGCAAATCACAAGTGGCTGTGGCACGATGCCGCCGTGACTTGCAAAGTTGAAGTCACCGCTTGCGAAACTGTTTCAACCATCACCATGAGGAGACCGCCATGAACGATTCCGCCAAACCATCCGCCGCTCGCCAGGGCGGCTGCCTGTGTGGCGCCGTCCGCTATGAGATTTCGTCCGATCCGGAGATGACCGGGGTTTGCTACTGCACCAGTTGCCGCCGCTTGAGCGGGTCCGGACACGCGTTTCACGCGCTGCTTCCCGAATCCGCGCTCGTCTTTACCGGCCAAGTGAGCACCTACGAATG
Source organism: Accumulibacter sp. (assembly GCA_003538495.1). Next base: position 7,757 of record DPSD01000531.1, on the reverse strand, counting down.
GACCGCCGACAGCGGCGGCCGCGTGAGCAGCAGCTTCTGCCCGGTTTGCGGCAGCCCGCTGTTCGGCAAGAGTACGGCCATGCCGGGCGTCGTGACGCTGCGCGTCGCCAGCCTCGACGACCCGGCGCCGATCAAGCCGCAAATGGCCGTTTACGCCAAGCGCCTGCTGCCCTGGGACCACCTCGACCCGGCGCTGCCGGCGTTCCCCGAAATGCCTCCGGCGCCTGCTGCCGGGTAAGGTTCGCAGCCGGCGCGGGGCGCTTTCCACCGATCTTCGTCAGCGCGATTCGAGCAGCTTGACGACGGCGTGCAGGACACGATTGACGGGCGTCGGGATACCCAGCGTCTCTCCTTTGCGGAGCACGTAACCGTTTAGATGATCGATCTCGCTAGCCTTGTGGCGCGCCAGATCCTGCGCGGTTGACGAGATCTGGCCAGGCATGGTGCGCGCGATGCGCTGCACGGCTTCCGGGATGTCAGGGGGTACGGTGACCCCGGCCGCCTGGGCAACAGCCAGGCACTCGTGCAGCACGTCACGCATCACGTCCTCGACGCCTGCACCCTGTACCAGACGGCCATAGGGTAGCTGGGTGATCGCGGACAGTGCGTTGTATGCGCAATTGACGATCAGCTTGGCCCACAGCGCACCGGCCACGTTGTCGGAAATCTGTACCGGCACGGCCGCGTCGGCAAACAGCCTGGCCAGGTCTTCGCTGAAGGCCGAGGGTCCGATCACCAGGTCGCCTCGGCCATGATGCTTGACGCTGCCTGGCCCGGCCATCTCGGTGGCCACATACACGACCGCCGGGGCGACTGTCTGCGGCAGCAGTGCTTGCAGCCGCTCGGCATTGTCGACGCCATTCTGCAAGCTCAGGACCAGCGCGTCAGGGTCAAGGTGCGGCGCCATCGCTGCAGCGGCGGTTTCGGTATCGGTCGACTTGACGCAGCAGAGCACCAGCCTGGCGCCCTGCACGGCGCCGGGCTCGGTGCTGGCGTCGATCGGCACGTGTTCCTGGAATGACTGGGCATCCATCGCCAGGCCGTCGCGACGGACCGCCGCCACGTGCTCCGGCCGTCCGATCAGGACCACCGCGTGGCCGGCACGGGCGAGCATGCCCCCGTAGTAGCAGCCGACCGCGCCGGCGCCCATCACTGCAATTTTCATGTCGTTCCTGACCGGAAAAGTTCGGCTGCTGGCCGCGGGTCGCCCTGGCCAACGGCTGCGGGGGCTGGCCCTGTCGCAGCGCCTGAGGTGGCGGCGCGACGAGTATCGTCGTGATGACGAATGACCGTCTCGATTTCGCGAACCAGCAGGTTCATCGTCGCTCCCCAGCCGCCGTTGTCGATGGTCGTCGCCTGGAATCGCAGGAGCGCGCGTAGCGGCTCCGGAAGTTCCGCTTCGTCGGGCAGGCGGGCGCCCTCGACCAGCACGGGGAAAATCGCCCGACGCTGCTCGATCAGGCTGGCAATCTCGCTGCGAACGACGTCGTCGCGATCGTGCAGGCGCGGCGGCAGGCCGTCGGCGGCTGGCACCAGCCACGATCGGCCGATGACGATGACCCCGGCGGCACACGCCCGCAGGGG
>DPSD01000531.1:0-5900 GCA_003538495.1 Accumulibacter sp. | reverse complement strand
GCACACGCCCGCAGGGCGCCCTCGATCGATTCGTCCCAGGCGCTGCTCGGCGCGATGCCGCTGACGTCGAGGAAGACGCGACGCGCGCCAAAATGCTCGGCGAGGTCGTTGGCGACGCGGCCGGCAGCAGCCGGTGCATCGCTGCGGCGGTAGGAAATGAAGACATCCGGCGTCTCGGCCAGCGTGCCGCGCAGCAGATTCCGCAATTGACCGGTGCCGCTCACCCAGGGCTCGGCCAGTCGCAGAAACTGCGAACGGCTGACGCCGGGCACCGGGTGCCCGTCCCAGGTTTTGAGTATCTCCTGGAAGACATAGTCCGAATTGCCGGTGAGGCCACCCATAAAGGGCAGGGGAAAGACCGGCTTGCCCTGTTCGATCACGCGCCGCGCGATGTCCAGCGCACCGCGACCGCCGCCGACCATTACCGCCGCATCGCAGCGGCCGATCGCTTCGCGCTTCCAGGCCTCGACATCGGCAGCCGGAACGCGGCATTCCGCTGTGGCGGCGTAGCCCGGCAGCGGCAAGCCGCCGCGCCGGAAGAGACGCGTCCACCCCAGCGAGACTTGCCGGAAGGTGTCTTGTGGCGACTCGCCGCGTTCCCGAAGCGCAGCGCAGAAGGCGTCGGAGACCCAATAGTCGATGCCCGTCGAGTTGCCGGTAAGCAGCCCGAAGCCGCAATCGACCAGCGTCGCGCCGATCATCCGCGCGACGCGGCGCCTGGCAGGCGTCGCCCATCCGGTACCGATGACCAGAACGAATTTCCTGCGACTCTTGCTCATTGGCAATTGTGGGCCATTGGCTGGCGACGACGGGCGGACGACGGTGGGGCGCTTCGATGGGCAGGCAGCGATCGTGCTGGCGACGGTCTCGCTCGCGATCGTGCGCCGAAGGACCGGGAGCGAAGGGTGTGCAAAGGTTGGCGGTGACGGAACCCCTCCGCCGTTCCCGAAAGTATCGCCGGCCATCGCTAGCGCCGTCAATCCGGGATTTCGTTCCGGGGGTCAGTGAAGGTCGCCGTCAGGGGACATCAAGGATGCAGCGACAGCGGTCATCAAAGTGGCTCGAGTCCTGCCGTTGCGCCCTCCTGAACCGCTTCACTGCGTTCGCACTGACGGGCTCCACACCGTGCGGTCACTGCGAGAGCCCAGCGACGCGGCAGTCCAGGGCGCCTGTGGCTGGCGCCGCGCACCCTTCCACCTCCTTCGCCGAGCATCGGCAGCCAGCAGGTTGGCGGCTACGCCGCGCAGGCGCGCCGCTTGAAACTGTCGACGCACTTTCCCAGGCCCTTGCACGGTGCGGTCTGGATCCGCTGCATCAGTTCCAGCGACACCTCCGGCAGCGCGAAGTCGTGCCGCAGCTTCTGCTCCATATGCAACCACAGCAGGGCGGTCATTTCGGCGTCTGCCAGAGCACGGTGGTATTGGCCGGTGACGGCGATGCTGGCGTGCTGGATCAGCGTCGCCAGGCGGTGATTGGGGGCTTCCGGATAGATTCGGCGGGCCACTTTCATCGAACAGAGCAGGCCGCCGGGATACGATTCGCCGATGCGGTCGAGTTCGGCGCCCAGGAAGCCATGGTCGAACGACGCGTTGTGCGCCACCAGCGGACGGCCGGCGATAAAGGCGAAGAGCTGGCGCATCACCGTTTCAGCCTTCGGCGCCTGGCGGATCATCGCATTGCTGATGCCGGTCAGTTGCTGGATAAAGGGCGGAATGGGGCGGCCGGCGTTGATCAGGCTCTGGAAGCGGTCAACGATCCCCGTTTCGTCGATCACCACCGCCGCGACTTCGGTCGCCCGGTCGCCGAGCCGCGGCGACAGCCCGGTCGTTTCAAAGTCGATGATTATCCGCTCGCGCATCCTGGTTCCAGTCCCTTGCTCGATCTTCAAACGTGCCGCAGCCTGCTCAATGCAGGGTGAACAGCGCTTCCAGTTCCTTGCCGTCGAGATTGCCGATCCACTGTTCGCCGGCGCCGACGGTCAACTCGGCGAGTTCGCGCTTGGCGCGAATCATCTCATTGATCCGTTCCTCGAAGGTGGCGCGGGTGATCAGGCGGTGCACCTGCACGTTCTGCTGCTGGCCGATGCGGTAGGCGCGGTCGGTCGCCTGCGCTTCGACGGCCGGGTTCCACCACAGGTCGTAGTGGATCACGCTCGACGCCGCGGTCAGGTTGAGGCCAGTGCCGCCGGCTTTCAACGAAAGGATGAAGACGCGCTCGGTGCGGTCGCTCTGGAAGCGCTCGACCAGCGCATCGCGCTGATTGCGCGTCAGGCCGCCGTGCAGGAACAGCGGTTCGCGCCGGTAGCGTTCGTGCAGCCAGGAAACCAGCAACTCGCCCATTTCGCGGAACTGGGTGAACACCAGCACCTTGCCGTGACTGGCGTCGATATCCGCGATCAGTTCGAGAAAGCGCTGCGCCTTGCCCGACAGGTCGGCGCCGGCCTGCTCGTGGCGCTGTTTGAGATACTGCGCCGGATGGTTGCAGATCTGCTTCAGCGCCAAGATCATCTGCAGTACCAGTCCCTGGCGCCGGAACGTATCGGACTCGCCGGCAAGACTGCGCAGGCCCTCCTGGACCACCGATTCGTACAGCGCGGTCTGCGCCGCCGACAGCGTGCAGTACTGGTCCTGCTCGATCTTGTCCGGCAGGTCGTCGATGATGCTCCTGTCGGACTTCAGCCGGCGCAACAGGAAGGGCGCGGTGACCCGCCGGAAGCGCGCGACGACCTGCTGGTCGTGATGCGTCTGGATCGGTATCGCGTATTCCTTGACGAAGTGCGGCAGCTTGCCGAGATAGCCGCGGTTGGCGAAGTCCATGATGCTCCAGTATTCGGCGAGCCGGTTCTCGACCGGCGTGCCGCTCATGGCGATGAAACTGGTCGCCGGGATCGCTTTCAGTGCCCGCGTCTGGGCGGTCGCCGGGTTCTTGATGTTCTGCGCTTCGTCGACCACCAGCACCTGCCATGACAGCGACTTGAGTGCCGCGCTTTCGCTGCGGGCGACGCCGTAGGTGGTGAGCAGCACGTCCGGACGCTGCTCGCCCTGACGCGTCGCCAGTTCACGCCGGGCGCCGTGGAAGACGGCGACGCTCAGCGCCGGCGCGAAGCGGGCGATCTCCTTCTGCCAGTTGGTCAACAGGCTGGTGGGAACGACTACCAGAGCCTTGGCGTCGGTCAGCGCGCCTTCCTCGCTGAGCTTCTGCAGCGTGGCGATCACCTGCAGCGTCTTGCCCAGGCCCATGTCGTCGGCGATGACGCTGCCGAAGCCCAGCCGCGCGTTGCGGTACAGCCAGGCATAGCCGCGCTGCTGATAGGGACGCAGCGTCGCCTGCAGCGCGGCCGGCAGTGGGACGTCGCCGGCGTCGAGCAACTGCCGGAGCAGGCGCTGCGCCGCTTCGTCGAGGCCGATCGGCGCGCCGGCGTATTCCCCGGCGACCGCCACCCGCAGCAGTTCGCTGCTCGAAAGTTCGGCCGGCCGCGCGAGCTGGGCGCGCAGGCGCTCGATCTCGGCCGGGTCGAGATAGACAAAAGCGCCCTTGAAACGGATCACGCCGGTGGCGTCGCGCACCAGTTTCTCGAACTCGTCGCGCGACAGCAAATGCCCGCCGACCGCGACCTGCCAGTCGAAGTCGAAAACGTCGCCGACGTTGAGGAAGCCGCCGCTGTCCTGCGCCTGCCCCTTGATCTGCAGCGACAGGCGCGGTCGCAGCAGGCGCTCCAGGGCCTTCGGCAGCAGGGTCCGGATACCGAGCAGGCGGAGCACCGGCAGGGTGTCGAAGAGCAGCCCCGGCAGTTCGTCGGCGGCGATGCGCAGCGGCGTGCGGGCGCCGGCGCTGACGTAGCCCTTGAGCGGCGAAAAGAACTCGGCCAGCAGCGCCACCGTCTGCAGGATGGCGAAGCGCGCCTGCGCCCAGCCGGGGTCGCCGAGCACCGTGGCCAGCGCCACCGGTGGCTGCAGCGCGGCGCTGCTTTCCGCCGCCAGCGACAGCTCGAAGTCGCCGTCACGACCTGCTTCGCCGGTCTGTCGCCGCTCATCCGCGGGTGCCCCGTCGACCGCCTGGCCCGCACGGCCGGTCCAGCCCTCAGCCAGGCACAGCACCGGCGCATGCTCGCGCCGGGCGAGATGAAAACGCGCCAGCCAGGCGTGGATGCCGGCGGCGACCGATCCTTCGCCCGGGCCGTCGTAGCGCGCGCGTCCGCTGCCGAAGAACAGCGCCAGCGTCTTGTCGCCGGCGGGCTTCTCGCGGTCGGCAGCGCTCCACTGGCGAATGAAGTGGTCGAGAAACAGCGAACAGAGCGCCATCGCCTGCGCTTCGGCGCTCAGCGGCAGCGTCTTGCGGCCCGCGCGCAGCGCCACCCGGCCGGGCGGCAGGCCATCCTGGACGAGTCGCAGCAGTTCGCGTACGGCGGCGTCGAGGTTCGCGGGCAACCAGCGCAGCCCGACCTCGCTGGCCTTCAGCGCGAAGATCTGGGGCACCACGGCGCCGCGCGCGAGCAGATGCAGCGCCAGCAGGCGCAAGGGCTGCAGAGCGGCCAGCTCGGGCTGGAAGTCGGGCAGGCGGGCAGGGTCCAGATCGCCCAGCGCCGCCACCAGTGCCGGCCAGTCGGCGATGTTCGCCATGCCGGTGAGCGTCAGCGCATGGCTGGCGTCGAGCACCAGGCAGGGTCGGTCTGCCGGTGCGAGCAGGGCGGGGAGGGGTCGGCCATCCTGATCGGTCGCTACGGTGTCGAGAGCCTGGCGGGCCGCTTTCGCCACGCGCGTCAGCACGCGCCCCATCGTTTCGCGGAAATCGCCGGCGGCGAAGAACGGCGGTCGGGCCGGCAGGACGCGCAGCAGCGGCTCGGCCAGCTCGGGCAGCAGCGAGAAATCAAGGCCGTCGAGCAGCCCGGCGTCGGCCGCTGCGCCTTCGTCGCCCGTCGGCAGCAGCTCGGCGAGCGTCGGTAGCGGGGCCGCGGCATCGTCCCCGATGTGGATGTCGCGGGCCTTGAGCGCCGCTGCCAGGTCGACGCCGCGCAGCGAGAAAACCAGGAAGGGATTGCCGTCGATCTCGCGGCTGAGCAGGTAGATGGCCGCCGCCAGGTGTTTGCACGGCACCGCCCAGTCCGGGCACGAACAGCGCAGGTCGAGATCCTGCCAGCGGGTCGGGAAGACGGCGATGCCAAGTTCGCTGGCCAGCGCCAGCACTGCCGGATCGAGTTGCCGATTGAGCATCTGGGCGATCAGCGCGGGGTCGGCAGCAATCCGGTCGAGCAGGCGGGTCACGGCGCGTGCCGCGATCGGCGGCACGGTGATGGTCACCCGGTAGGGCTGGATGCGCGAACCCTGCACGCTGGCCAGGATCGTGCCACCGCTGACCGTCAGGTTCCTGACCGCGCCCTTTTTGGCGTAGCTGCGACCACGTGGCAGGCGGTTGGCGAAATCGATCTGGGTCAGGGCGTTGAGCCATTGCTTGCCCCACCAGGTCTGTCCAAATGCCGAATGGGTCAACATTGCGCTGTCATCATCGGGGCAGAGAAGACAGACGACGCCCATCGCATTGCCCGCCTACCGGTGACCATCGGCAAGTGCCTGTGGCGGTCGTGACCAGCCCTTTGCTGATGACCGATGTAGGTTCCATCTCGCGCTCCTCCTCATACCCGTCAGGGATTGTAGCGAACTTATGCGCTTGGCGGAGCCATGTTTTCTTTCATGATCGGGGGTGCCTGAAAAAGTCATGACCGTTAGCGGCGCGCGTGCGATATCTGGCGCGACAGCGCGATCAGCGGCAGCAGGCCGACGGCGACAATCGCCAGCGAGACGCTGGCCGCTTCGGCGAGTCGCTCGTCGGAAGCGAGCGTGTAGGCCTGCGTCGCCAGCGTATCGAAATCGAAAGGGCGCATCACCAGCGTCGCCGGCAACTCC
>DPSD01000532.1 GCA_003538495.1 Accumulibacter sp. | reverse complement strand
CCCGGGTGCTTGCCCGGGCCATGGCAGAGGCCGGCATAAGGCCCTCGAACAAGCATCGCAAGGTCGGCGACTACCAGCTCGGCGCGCTGTTGTCGGAAGGAGGCTCCTACCAGGACTGGGAGGGCACGCACACCGCGATGGCGGCTGTACGCCGGCGTATTCGCATCTACACCGTCGCCGCCGCCACCACGCCCGATGCGCGCAGGTCGCTGGTTCGCCAGGCGCGGCGAGAGTTCCAGATCCTCGAAGGCATCGACCACCCGGGCATCGTCAAGGTCAAGGACTACCAGGACACCGAACTCGGCCCGGCGCTCATCTTCGATCACGACCCCAAGGCCATCAGGCTCGACTTCCTGCTGCGCGAGATGGGCCAACAGCGGGACCAACAGCGGAGCCAACAGCTCAACGTTGACCAGCGCCTGCAGATCGTCCGTGACCTGGCAGAGACCTTGAAGTACGCCCATCAGAAGCGCCTGTACCACCGCGCCCTGTGCCCGCAGAGCATCCTGGTTCAGGATGTCGCCGGCGCAACGCCACGGCCGCGCATCATGAACTGGCAGACCGGCGCACGCGAGGGCACGCAAGGCACCGACACCGCCGACCCGGCGCGCCGCACGGTCAGCGGCACGATGCACGTCGAGGAGTACGTCGAGGACCCCGGCCTGGTCTATCTGGCACCCGAAACCTCGCAGTCCGACGCGCAGCACGGCCCCAGCCTGGATGTCTTCAGCCTGGGTGCGATCACCTATCACGTCTTCTCCGGCCAGCCACCGGCAAGCTCGGTGCTCGATCTCGCCGAAAAGCTGCGCATCGGGCAGGGCCTGCGGCTGTCGGACGTGCTCGACGGCTGTGGCAAGCATCTGCAGGACCTCATCCAGTACAGCACCTGTCCCGACGTGATGGGCCGCTACGGCACCATCGACGAGTTCCTGCAGGACCTCGACAAGGTCGTCGATGAACTGACGACCCCGGAGCCCGAGGCCACCGTCGATCCGGCCGAAGCCAACCCCGACGAGCGCATCGAAGGGGGCTTCACGGTCATTCGCAAGATGGGCCGAGGCTCGTCGGCGGACGTGCTGCTGGTCCGCGAGGACGGCAGGAGCGAAGAGATGATCCTGAAGGTCGCCCTCGACGCCAGCCTCAACGACCGCCTCACCGCCGAGGGCGAAGCACTCTCCAAACTACGCCATCCGAATATCGTCGAGTGGCAGCGCACGCTCACCGTCAATGGCCGCACCGCGCTGCTGATGCACAAGGCCGGCGAAAAGACCCTGGCCGACCGCATCCGCGACGGAGCCCGCCTGTCGCTCGACCTCCTGCAGCGCTTCGGCGAAGAGCTGATCCAGGCGGTCGACTACCTCGATCAGCAGGGCGTCGCCCACCGCGACATCAAGCCCGACAACATTGGCATGTCGCAGGCCGGTACCCGCGGCAAGCTGCAACTGGTGCTGTTCGATTTCTCGCTCACCCGCACTCCGGCCGAGAACATCGCCGCCGGCACGCATCCCTACCTCGACCCTTTCCTCTCGCTGCGCAAACCGGCGCGCTGGGATCTGCAGGCCGAGCGCTTTGCGCTCGCCGTCACCCTGCACGAAATGGTCACCGGCGTCGCGCCGCGCTGGGGAGATGGCAAGACGCAAGCGTCGATGCTCGATTGCGAAGCCACCCTCGCCAGCGAGCGCTTCGACCCCTTGCTGCGTGACGGTTTCACCGCCTTCTTCGCCAGAGCGCTGAACCGCAACCCGCGCAAGCGCTTCGACAATGCCGAAGAGATGCTGCGCGACTGGCGCCGGATCTTCGAGGCCGGCGCGTCGGCAAGCCAGTCGTCGCCAGACCCCTTCGAAGCCGTCGCCCGCCTGGCCACCGCCAGCACCAACATGGCCGAGCTGGGCTACAGCGTCGAAGCGCAGAACGTGCTCGAAGCGATGGCCATCCACAACGCGCTCGAGCTGCTGGCCGTCGATCGCGTGCGCTTCCGCTACCTGCGCGGCGTCGGCGACCGCATCCGCAAGGAAATCCGCCTCAAGGCCAAAGCCCTGGCTGCCATCCGGCCGGACCTCGTGCAAGGCCGCCCGACGCTGCACGAGGTCGACGACGACGCGGCAGCGGCCGGCGCGATCAGCGTCAACGAACTGGCGGCGCAGCTCCTGCCGCGCCGGCCGGCCGGTGACGACCGTGTCGAAGAGACCGCACTGGCGATCTACCTTGGCCTGGAAGAGGCCGAAGGCTCGACGCTCTGGACACCGCTGGGCGTCGCCGCCAGCGCACTTGCGATCGACCGCAACGACGTTTCCGCCGCCTTGCTGAAAGCCCGCGAGCGCTGGCTGAAAACGCCGCAGCTCACCGAACTGCGCAACCACTTCGAAAGCCTGCTCGCCACCCAGGGCGGGGTGATGACCGTACCCGAGCTGGCGTTGGCGCTGCTCGCCATGCGCGGCTGCGCCTCGCAGGACGACGCCGAGCGCCTGCGCCTGGCGACCGCCGTGGTTCGTGCCTGTTGCGAAGCCGAAGCCCATCTGGAGCGTCTGCGCTTTCAGGAATTCGAACACCGCCCCCTGCCGCTGATCGCCGTTTCCGCCGAATTGGCCGAATACGCCCGCCGGCTCGGTGCGTCGGCGGACGCCTGCGCGCAGGCCGAACCCTTGCTGACGCCGCAGCGAGCGCTCGAAACACTCGAGTCGGTGCCCGCGCCGGAGGTCAGTCCGGCGCTCTCGGCGCAGCGCCTGTTGCGCCTGGCCACCGCCGCAGCGCAGCGCGCGGCGCTGTCCAGCCGCCAGGAGATCTATCCGCGCGGCATGGCCGCTGCTCTGGCCCTGCGCCAGTCGCTCGGCGCGCTGATGGGGGTGCGCTTCCTGAAGCCGAAGGATGTGCAGGACCGGGTAGCCGGCCGCTACCCCGAAGCACAGCCGCTGCCGCGACGCCCACTCCTCGACACCCTGCTGGCCGACGTCGGCGCGCTGCTGGTCTGGAGCGACGACACCCCGGCCGGCCCGGGCTACCTGCCCTCGACGCAAGCGCTCGGCCCGTCGGCGGGCACTACCACGCAATACTCCCGCGCCACCACGGCCATGGAGCGCGGCCTGCCGGAAGCGGATGCCGGCAGCGACGAGGCCTCCGCCGCCGCCATCGAGGCGCAGAAGCTGGAAGACCGCCTGGCGTACGCGCGCACGGCCGGCGGATTTCTCGTGCTCACCGTCGAGCCGCGGCTGGCGCACCATGTCGAAGCCGAGTTGCTGCGCCGCTTCGGCCGCCAGCGGGTGAGCTTCGAGGCGCTGATGCTCAAGGCGCTGCGCCAGCAGGCCGAAGCGTTGAAGGTCAACTGGAACGTCGTTCTGATGGCTGATGCCGCCGCTCCCACCAGCACCGACTGGAGCCGCCTGATGCGCCTGGTGCACAAGGCGCTGCCGCTGGTGAAGCAGGCGCTGCTCGAAGCCACCGCCCCGGTGCTGCTGGTCAACTCGGGTCTGATCGCCCGCTACGGCCTGATGCCGCTCATCGACGAGCTGCGTGACGAGGTCGGCCGGCCGGGCAGGCTCGCCAGCCTGTGGATGCTGCTGCCGATGGCGGCCACCGGACTGCCGACCATCGACGACGTCCCCGTGCCGATCATCACCTCAACCCAGTGGGCGAATGTTCCCGTCGCCTGGGCCAGGAACCTGCACCGCGCAGCCTCCGCGGCCTGAACACAGAACTTGCGAACGAATTGAAGCCCGCACATGATCGATGCCAAAGTCCTGCTCGCTGATCTGACCCGCCTGCTCAAGCGGCTGGAAGACGACCTGCGCGAACGCGTGCTCAGCCCGTCCAGCGAGGTACCGGAGCTGCGCACCCGGCTTCAGGCAGAGTGGCAGGCGGCGCGCGATGCCGGGCGAACGGCCGAGACCTTCGAATCCTGGGCCGAGCAGGTCATCACCCAGGCCGGCGTGCACTGGCTGCTGAGCGGCGTCTTCCTGCGTTTCATCGAAGACAACGAACTGGTGGAGCGGCCGTGGATCAGCGGCACGCCGCAGTCGGGCCGGCTGGCCCTGGCGCGCGACCGGCATGATGCCTACTTCCGCCAACATCCGCACCGGAACGATCGCGACTACCTGATTGCGTGTTTCCGTGAGGCGGGCGCCTTGCCGGGCCTGCGCACCTTCTTCGACGGCGCCCACAACCCGGTCTTTCGCCTCGGCATCAGCGGCGATGCGGCGATGGCGGTGATGCAGTTCTGGCAGGAGGTCGCCGCCGATTCCGGGGCGCTGGTCCGCGACTTCACCGACCCGACCTGGAACACGCGCTTCCTCGGCGACCTGTACCAGGACCTGAGCGAAGCCACCCGCAAGCGCTATGCGCTGCTGCAGACGCCCGAGTTCGTCGAGGAGTTCATCCTCGACCGGACGCTGACCCCGGCGATCAACGAGTTTGGCTATCGCGAAGTGCGGATGATCGATCCCACCTGCGGATCGGGGCATTTCCTGCTCGGCGGCTTCCATCGCCTGGTCGAAGAGTGGTCAAGCAAGGAGCCGGGCCGTAATCGTCGTGACGTTGCCCAGAAGGCGCTGGACGCGGTTGCCGGTGTTGACCTGAATCCGTTCGCGGTCGCCATTGCGCGTTTCCGCCTGTTGTTGGCGGCATTGCGGGCCAGCGACGTGCGCCGAATGGCCGAGGCGCCGGATTTCAGGATTCATGTCGCCATTGGCGACAGCCTGCTGCATGGCCAGCGTTTCGGCCTATCGGGCCAGTCGGCCGTGCGGTCGGAAGACCTGTTCGACGTGAAGGCGAGTCACGATGGCACAGGGTTGGAGCACGCCTACGCAAGCGAAGACCTAATCGAAGTGCGGCGCATTTTGGGCCGGCAGTATCACGCGGTGGTGGGCAACCCACCCTACATCGTTGTCAAGGACGCGGCGCTGAATGCTGCCTATCGGAAGCAGTTCGCCAGTTGCCATCGGCAATATTCGCTCGGTGCGCCGTTCACCGAGCGCTTCTTCGAGCTGGCTCAAACCGGGCGCGACGGCCAGCCGGCTGGCTTCGTTGGGCTGATCACGACCAAATCGTTCATGAACCGCGAGTTCGGTAGCAAGCTGATCGAGGAGGTGCTGCCGCGGCTGGATATGAGCCATGTCATTGACAGTTCAGGGGCTTGGATTCCAGGGCACAACCTGGATGGGACGGCGACTGTAATTCTTTTCGGACGGCATCGGCCACCAATTGAAACAAACCCAGTTCGTACGGTGATGGGTATCAAGAGCGAGCCGAGCACGCCGAGTATTTCGGCTCAGGGACGGGTGTGGAGCGCAATTCTTCAGCAGATTGATCGCGCAGGCAGTGAGTCTGAATTCGTTAGCGTCGGAGACACGCCGAGGGCGATATTTGCGAAGCATCCTTGGACGCTCGGCGGAGGGGGCTCACGAGACCTGCTAGCACAGATCAACAATGCATGCGTCTTGCGAATGGGCGAGATCAGCACTTCTATTGGACGGACGACACATACCGGCGAGGACAACGTTTTCGCAACAACCGGCGCCTGGGCCTCCCGCATTAACGCTATTGGATTCACCATCCCATTGGTGGATGGGGAGCACGTTAGGGACCACTCTTTGGCGACGGACGTGGAAACGATCTTCCCCTACGACCAAGAAACGGCAGTTGTCCTAGAGATACTCCCATCAGCGATCGCGAGGCACTTCTGGCGACTCCGGCGGCTGATGAAGGCGCGGAAAGACTTTGGTAATTTCATCGAGGACCGAGGGCTGCGATGGTATGAACATTCAATGTTCTTCCCTAAACGTTACCGCACGCGATACGGGATAGCCTTTGCGGACATTGCGACCCATAACCACTTCGTACTTGACCGCGGCGGCAAGGTTTTTAACCGTACCGCGCCCGTGATCAAGCTGCCCGCGGGCAGCGGCGAGAACCAGCACCTCGGACTGCTCGGGTTACTGAATTCGTCGTTGGCGTGTTTCTGGTTGAAGCAGGTTTGTTTTCCCAAGGACGGCCAGGGCCAGATGTGGGAAGAGCGCTTCGCATTCAACGCCACCAACGTCGCAGAGTTCCCGCTAACCGACAAGCGCCCTCTCGACCTCGCCGAAACCCTCGACCACCTTGCCCATGAACTCGCCGCCCTCAGCCCTGCGGCGCTGCTCGCGTCGTCCCGCGCTGACCAGGAACCTGGCCACGGCTAGGACCGGTCTCATACTCACGGCAACAAAGGAGTCTTGACATGCAAGCCATTGAACTCGAAACCACGATTTCCCCGCAAGGCGCCATTGTGTTGCCCGCCGACTGCAAGGCGCTCTACGGCCGCCACGCGCGCATAATCCTGCTGCTGGCGGACGACCCTGAGACTGCCGGGCCGGCTCGCCGCCGCCGCAATTTGCCGGCAAGGTCAGGGAGCTTGGCGATGTCATGTCTTCCGTTTCTCCCGCCGAGTGGGGAATCGAGGAATGATCGTATCCATCCAACCCGAAGGAATGACATGATGCAAGCCTATAAGACCTACGCCCGTATCCAGGCCACTGGCGATCTGGCCATCGCTCACCTGCCGTTTGCGCCGGGGTCGCTGGTGGAAGTCCTGGTGGTCGGTGCCGAACGCGGCGCCGCCGAGCGCGAGCAGGAATGGGCGCGGATGATGCAGACGGTGCAGGCGCTACCGCAGTCACCGACGATCAGCGACGCAGACATTGCCACGGAAATCGACGCCAGCCGGTCTGGCCTATGAAGGTCGTGATCGATACCAACGTCTTGGTGTCGGCAGTCATCCGCGACCGTCTGCCGGAACGGGTATTACTCTGGTGCGTCGGCAACGAATCGGTGAGTTGGCTGGTCTCGCCAGCGATTCTGGATGAGTATCTTAAAGTCATCCGGCGTCCACGTTTTGCGCTTCCACCCGAGTTGATCGGCTGGTGGTCGGAGTTGTTGTTGTCGGATACGCTCATGACTCAGATCACGGCCGCGCCCGATTTCCCACGCGATCCCAAGGATGCATGCTTCCTGGCCTGCGCTGGCGCCAATGGCGTCGATTTCCTGATCACCGGTGACGCCGATTTCACTGAAGCGCGAGCCCTCTTGCCGACGCTCCGAATCGTCAGTGTGCGTGAATTTGCCCAAATCGTTGGTCTTGAGCCAAGCGTATGACCCTGCCCACCCGCCAGAGTCTAGACAGCGCCCGACGGCGCGCCGAATCCCTGCGGCGGCAGATGATCGCCACCCAGGAAGAACTCGATTGGCGCTGCTACCGGCTCTACGGCCTGCTGCCGGCCAGCGGCGATGCCTCGACCTACGAGCACCCGGCACCGCCCGAAGTCGCGCTCGGCGAACGCGCCTTCGAGATCGTGCTCGCCCGCCGCATGGCGGCCGGCACCGAGACCACGACCTGGTTCGAGCGCCATGGCTCGACGCCTGCCACCGAAATTCCCGCCCGCTGGCCCGAGGACTACCGGCAGGTCGTGCAGCGCCGTATCGACCTGATCGAGCGCGACCGCAACGTCGGCCTGATCGAGCGCCCAGAGTACAAGCGCCGCTGGAACACGCCGCCGTGGGAATCGCTGGAACAGGCCGCGCTGCGCGACTGGCTGCTGGC
>DPSD01000331.1:8211-8393 GCA_003538495.1 Accumulibacter sp. | reverse complement strand
CCCGCCCCCCCCCGCCCGCCCGTTCCAGTAGCCGCAAGCGACCGTCCGGGCGGGCACCTTCGCCCGGGAAACGGCCATGCGATCGGTTGCGGCAGGGTCCTTTACACGGTTGAGCAGCCTGCCGGCCCTCTGGCGCGCCTGGATCGCGTGCCGGCGCAACAAACGCCGGCGGCCGCGCATCG
>DPSD01000331.1:7088-7910 GCA_003538495.1 Accumulibacter sp. | reverse complement strand
CGCCTTCGACCTCGATGCCGACAGCCACCTCATCCGCCTGCAACGCGCCCTGGCCAACGGTGCGTACCAGCCGGCGCCCTATCACCTGACGGTGGTGCACGATCCCAAGACCCGTCTCGTCGCGGCGCCGGCGATTGCCGATCGCATCGTCCAGCGCGCATTGCTCGACGAGATCGGACCGACGTACGAGCGCAGCTTCATCGACCACAGCTACGCCTGCCGCACTGGCCGCGGCCCGCAGCGCGCGCTGCTCGCCTACCTGGGCTGGACGCGTCGCAACCGCTACCGCTTGTCGCTCGACGTGCGGCACTACTTTGCCTCGATCGATCACGCGACGCTGTATGGCCTTTTCGCCCACCGCCTCGGCGACCCGCGCACGCTCGCGCTGCTTCAGCGTTTGCTGGCCGCCGGCGGCGCGGTCTACCAGTCGCCCCTGGCGCGTTCGCTGCCGGAGTTTGCCGATGCGCCGGTCGCCACGGGTTGCGGCCTGCCGCTCGGCGGCTACCTGAGCCACTGGTCGGGGGCACTCTATCTCGACGGTCTCGATCACTTCGTCAAGCGCACGCTGAAAGTGCCGGCGTATCTGCGCTATATGGACGATTTCACGCTGTTCGGCGACGATCGGTCGGCGCTCGAGGAGGCGCGCGAGGCGATTCGCGAATGGCTGTGGCGTGAAAGGCGCCTGCAACTGAACCCGCGGCACGACGCCGTTGAACCCACCGCGCAGCCGAGTACCTTCCTTGGCTATCGCGTCAGCCGTTCGGGTCTGCTGCCCGGCCCGAAAGCGAAGCGGCGGCTCAAGCAGCGCTTGCGGCAGGTCGA
>DPSD01000331.1:0-6810 GCA_003538495.1 Accumulibacter sp. | reverse complement strand
AGCAGCGCTTGCGGCAGGTCGACGCCCTGGGTACGGAACGGCTGGCGCGTGGTCTGCGCGCCTACCGCGGCGTCCTGCTGACATTGGGATGACCATTGTCGGTTTGCTGACGCCCGAGTGACGATCGGCTGACATCGAGGTGTCAGTTTGTTGACAAAGTGTCATTTTACGCGCGCGACCCCGCTGCGCGGGGTCGAAAGGTCAAGAAGCAAGAATCAAGGCTGGCGGCGCGGGCCGCGCACACAGCGGAAGCCGATGCCCTGGCCCCTATTCTCGGGCCTGAACCTGACCCGGTACGCGGACCGCAGGAACACGGCCGGGTTGCCGAAGGAGCCGCCGCGCAGCACACGAGTAGCCCCGATCGGCCTGTCACCGGCTTTGGAAGGATAGGGTTCGTAGTCGCTCCAACACCACTCCCAGACGTTGCCGTGCATGTCATGCAGGCCCCAGCGATTGGGTTCTTTCTGGCCGACAGGATGAGGCACATTCCCCGAGTTGTCGGCATACCACGCATGCTCGGCAAGCTGGCGCTGATCGTCGCCAAACGAGTAGCGCGTCCGGCTCCCCGCCCGGCAGGCGTACTCCCACTCGGCCTCGGTCGGCAGGCGGTAGCCGTTCGCGGCCTGATCCCACTCTGCGCGGCTGGGTGCATCGAGCCGATAGCACGGCGCCAGCCCGGCGCGCTTCGACAATTCGTTGCAGAAGGCCAGGGCGTCGTACCAGGAGACGTTGTTGACCGGTCGTTCGTCGGCTTCGCCTTCGGGCCAGCCAGGGTCCTTGCCCATCCACTCCCGGTACAGGCGCCGTGTCACTGGATGCGGCATGCATTCGAAAGCCGCGATGCGCTGTTCGTGGACCGGGCCCTCGTCATTGCCTCGACCCGCTTCGTCATCCGGACTGCCCATCAGGAACGTCCCGCCCGGGATGCTGACCATGGCCACTTCCCCGGCAATCGGCGGCGCCAATACGGGGATAGCTTCCATGGCTGGGGCGGCAGGCGGCGCATTGGGCGCTTCCCCCACCCCTTGCCCGCCCTCTGGCTCGGCCGGCGAATCGATCACCGTGATCGGCTCGCCGCTGAACGCCAGCGCCACCGCGAGGCCGAGCAGCGCCACAAAACCGCCTACGGCGACGAGCGGCGAAGCAAGCGCCACGCCGCCGCCGAGCAGCGCGCCCGCGCCGAGCCCGAGCGCCATGCCGAGGCCGCCCGGCAGGTAGTCGAGCCGGCGCAGCAGCGACTGGAAAGCGGCAGTCGCGACGGGCTTGCCGGAGGACATCAGGCTTCGCCCGTCGGCGACAGTGTGCCGGCGAACAGGTCGAGGTTCGCGAAAGCGGCGGTCTCGTCGTCGATTTTGTTTGTCGCTGTCGTGATGGCCTCCCCCGTTCTTTCAGTGCAGGCTGGCAATCCGCCGAGCGGTCTCCGGACGTGCGCATGTCGGATGATGCCACAGTGGCCGACGCGCGCGCAGGCTCTGTTGCCCGGCCGCCTGCCGCCAGCGGCGCTCCGTCAGCGACGGCCCCGGCAACAGGTGCCGCAACTCCCGCGCGACCCGCCACACCCCCAGGAATCGCAGTATGCTCGCCAAACCTTTGACCGAGCGAGGAGGAACCATGTCAACCGCAAGCCCTTCAGCGACGGCGACTGGCCGCTCGCGCGAGTTGAAGTTTCCCGACCTGCGGATTGTGGACCCGGTCACTTTTTTGAAGGAGCTTTCATCATGGCAGCCCTGACCCTGCGGATACCCGACGACAAACATCAACGCCTGCGCGCTCTGGCGCAGAGCCGCAGCACGACCATCAATCGTTTGCTCGACGAGATGACAACGTCGATGCTGGCCGAATTCGCCGCGGAAACACGTTTCAAACTGCGTATCACACGGGGGACTAAACCACAGGAGAATCGCCGCTACTCGTCTCGTCGCTCCGGAGGAAAGCGGCCCGGCGACTGATGTACCGACCGGGCGCCGCAGCGATCGCCGCGCCCACAGTAACCGACAGAAACTGACAGAGGATAAGCCGACCATGGGACCACAAATTCGTTTCATCACCGCCGAAATCTGCCAGGTGGGTGGCCCTGGGCAGACCGATCAGAGCGATGCGGCGATCTACCTCGTTCATTTCACCGATGCAGCGGCACTGATCGATGCCGGCAGCGGTCGCGCCAGCGATCGCGTGCTGATGAACATCGCAGCGGCCGGGGTCCTTCCGGAGCAGGTTCAGTACCTGTTGCTGACGCATTGCCACTACGATCACACCGGCGGTGCAGCAGGTTTCCGCCAGCGCTTCGGCTGGCGCGTGGCCATTCACTCGCTCGAAGCAGCCGCCCTGGAAACGGGTGACAACAAGCTCAGCGCGGCATCCTGGTATGGCGACCATCTGGCCCCGTGCCCGGTCGACGTCCGGCTGGCGGACGGCGATCGCATCCCGCTCGCAGAGCGCGAGATTCAGGTCATCCACATTCCGGGACACTCACCCGGATCGCTTGCCTACCTGGTGGAATCGGAAGGCAAACGCGTGCTCTTTGCCCAGGATGTTCATGGACCCATCCACCCGGCGCTGTTGTCGAACCGGACCGATTATCAGGCCTCACTGCGCAAGTTGCAGGCCCTGCAGGCTGACATCCTTTGCGAAGGGCACTACGGCGTCTTTGTCGGCCAGGCCAACGTGGCGGCTTTCATCGACCGCTTTGTTGAGGACTGACGACGGCCGTCACGTAGCGCTCCCGGCTGGGGCCGGCAGAAGCTCGCAATACTGGAAGCCGCGTACCGTCTTGCGCAGATCATGGCCAAACGGCGCTCTGCCAGTGCACCTTGACGCGTTACAGCCGTCCAGCTTCCAGAAAGCTGAAGTAGCCACTCCGGTTGAAGATGATGTGGTCCAGTAACTCAATGCCGACGATCTCGCCTGCCGCCTTGAGTTGTGCGGTGATGGCGATGTCGCTGGGCGATGGTCCGAGCTCGCCGCTCGGATGATTGTGGGCGACGATGATGGCCGAAGCACGGTCGGAGATGGTATCGGCGAAGACTTCGCGCGGATGCACGGGGCTGCGATCAATCAAGCCAATGGACACCACACGGATATTCAGAATCTCGTTTGCGCCATTGATACTGGCGCAAAGGAAATGCTCCTGCTTGCGGTCGGCGTAGTGGCGAATGTGGGGCAACAGGTCGGCTGGGGTGACGATCTTCGCGCCTTCCGGCTTGATGCGGCGGCGGGCGAATTCGATGGCCGCGAGGATCAAGGTCGCCTTGGCAGTACCGACTCCGGCGAATTGCGAGAGGTCTTCGGCTTTCACGGCCAACCCCTTTTCGTCAATGACCCGCGCGAGCTTGGCGGCCAGCGTCATCACGTCCATGCCTGGTGTGCCTTTGCCAATCAGCACAGCCAGTAGTTCCTGGTCGCTCAGCGCGGCCGCGCCTTTGCGCAGGAGCTTCTCGCGGGGTCGATCGGCCTCGGGAATGTCGTGGATTGACTTGCTCATGGGCTCAGGCGGCTACCGATAAATGGGTCTGGATGACGGTCACCGCCATGATGTCGAAGATGCCGCCGGTGTCGCTGTATTTCGGGTCGGCGAGTTCGTCGTAACGGCCGCGTGCATCGTAGGTCGCCTGAATGGCTCCGTTGACCTGTCCGCGATACGGGCCTTCGAGGTAAATGACATTGTCGCGGTGCGCCTGGACGGTCGTGCGGATGACCGGGTCGGCGATCTTCTCTTCCGTGACCTGCCTGATGTAGAGTGCCTCTTCGTCCGTGATGTCGAACTTGGCGCGAATCTGCGCGATCACATCCTGCACGGATACCTTCACCGGCGCCGGGCCTCCACCGCCTTTTCCTTTGCCCGGCTGGAGTTTCACCGGGCCGCCGCTGGTGGTCACGCCCTGATATTGCACCGCCGCCTTGGTGACCACGGTGGCGCGAATCTGCTGCATCAGGTCGGACACAGTCCCGAACTTGATGAGCTGCGGGCCAACATATTCAGCGAAGATGGCGAACTCCTGAACCGCCGGCGGGTAGGTGAAAAAGCAGTTGAGGAAATGGTAGCTCTTCACGAAGCGGGCCAGTAGAGTGACGAACGCCTTGCGCTCTTCCCAGTCGGTGAGCTTCGCCTGAAAGCGCGTCCGCAGAGCGTTCACCTGGAATTGCACCCGCGCATCCGTCCCGTTCTGGAGCAGGGCGAGCAGGTCGCCAGCGTCCTTCTGGGTGAAGACGCCCGCGGCGAGAATCTCCGCGTACAGGTTCGGGCAGGTCTCTTGATCCGGTTCCTCCGGCTCGAACGGCGTGCCCTTCCGATACTTCGCGAAGGCTTTGAGGATTTGCTTCGCGTTGTTGGTGAAGTCCACGACCACCACAACCTTCTTGCGGGGGTGGCAGCGGTTTAGCCGCGAAACCGTCTGCACGGCATTGCGCTCCAGCACCGGCTTGTCCAGGAACATACCCGCGAGCAGGGGCTGGTCGAAGCCGGTCTGAAATTTGTTCGCCACCACCATGAGCCGGTAGTCGTCACCCTCGAAGCGGTCTTCGATCAGCTCACCGGTCTGCAACTCATTCACGGCGTGTTCACTGATGGCCGCGTTCGTCTGCGGGTGCACGAAGTCCGAGAAGGCATAGAGCACCTTGTAGTCGGCGCCGCGCTCCTTGAGCTTCTCCCTGATAATGTTGAAATACCGTAGCCCGGCCACCCGTGACGAGGCGACGATCATGGCCTTGGCGCGTCCACCGATGAGTGGCTTCACGTCCTTCTCAAAGAGGCGCAACATCACCTCGGCCTTGTACTGAATCAGCCCGTCGTCCTGAAAGGCCAGGTTCTGAAGCGCCTTGGACACGACGCCCTTGGGGTAGAGCTTCTCCTCGTCCAGGTTCGGGACTGTGGGGCAATGCAGGTGGTAGAGCGTCTTGTAGGAGATGATGCTCGCCGCCACGTCGACGATGTAGCCCTCGGCGATGGCCTCCGCCTCGGTGTAGCTGTCGAACGGCTTGCCGAACATCGACACGGTGGCCGGCGCCGGTGTCGCGGTAAAGGCAACGAACAACTGGTTCAGGTCATGCTCGCGGATGACCTTGGCAATCTGCTCTTCAGGGTCGTCTTCGGGGGCGTCGTCGTCCGGCTCGCCTTCCTTGCGGAATGGCAGGCGGATGGCCGCGCCCATCTGGCCCTCCTGTGAGCGGTGGGCTTCATCAATCAGGAAGGCCACCCGCAGTTTCTTCAACTCCGAATACCTGCAACAGGATAATCTCCAGGCTCTGCCGGCCAGTCAGCGCAGCCTTGATGACGCTGGTGCTGCGCAAGCTACTGGCTTCATCGACCTTCGCCATTGCCGGCGCTGACTTCGATTTCCAACCGGCTCAAAACCAAGCTCCGCATGCAAGAGCCCGCCGAATCATTGGATTGCAGTTGTTCGATGGCCACAACCCCGCCGAGCGCCATATCTGGAAAGCCATCAGGCTTTCGCAATCGCAAGATGTCGCGCCGCAAGCAGCAGCCATTCGCGATTACCTGGGCATCTCGCTCGATCAGCAGACGGCCTGGAAAACAGAGTGAAACAAGGACAAGGGGAATACATCGCGATGAACACAAGTCCCATTACAAGAATCGTCATCAAGCGATTCCGCAGCTTTCCCTCGGCGGTTCTCGAACTGGACAATCCCTTGTTCGTGGTGGGGCGCAACGGATCGGGAAAATCGAATCTCGCCGATGTTTTCAGTTTCGTTGCCGAAGCGATGTCATCCCCGCTTCAGGCAGTATTGGACCGCAAAGGCGGTATTTCGGCCGTGCGCAATCGCAGTTCAGTCAAGAGTGCTCCTCCCAATTTGGGTCTGGCATTTGAATTCGGTGCATTCAACGGCATCGCGGGGGGCCGGTTCGCGTTCGAGATCAAGGCACTGCCAAACTATGGCTTCCGCATAGTGCGGGAGCAATGTCTGGTGCGCGGCAAAAGCGGCATACGCTGGTGGTTTGATCGTTCCGACATATGGAAGAGCAACGCCGATGGACTGACACCAGCACTGGAACCCACGGCGCTGGCATTGCCCCTGGTTGGTGGGGACGAGCGCTTTGCTTGCATTTTCAAGGTACTCAGCGCCATGCGCGTTTACTCCATCGAACCGGCGAAGCTCAGGGAAATGCAGGATCCAGACAGCGGCATCGTGCTCAAACCCGACGGTAGCAATGCAGCCAGCGTGCTCCAGGAGTTGTCACGTGGGGAAAACGCAAAGTCAGTTCGGCAGGAAGTCTTCCGGATTCTCGAGAGCATCGTTCCCGAGACCAAGGCGGTTGCCCACAAAAAGCACGGCAACAAGTGGTCGATGAGCTTTTCGCAGGAATGGGGAGAGGGCAAGAAGCTGACGTTCGACGCCTTCAGTATGTCCGATGGCAATTTGCGCTCGCTGGGTCTCATCATGGCGGTTTTTCAGAAGCCGAGTCCCTCTGTACTCGTCATCGAGGAACCGGAAGCCACCATCCATCCCGGTGCATTGGGCGCCGTGCTCGATCTGATCCGCCGGGCAGCCAAGACTATGCAAGTCGTCGTTACCACCCACAGTCCCGAGTTGCTCGATGCGAAGTGGATCAGCGACAACAACCTGCGCATCGTCTCGTGGCAGGAGGGTGCGTCTCATTTGCTGATGCCTTCCGCCGCGACGCGCGAAGCCATGCGCAGCCATCTCATGGGCGCCGGCGAACTGCTGCGCGCTAACGCGCTTCACGCTGAGGACTTGTTCGCTAGCGACGATGCCTTGCGCAATGGCAGCCTGTTCGAGACGTTGGCATGAAGCTGTTCCCGATTGTCGAGGGCGGCGTTTGTTCCAAAAAAT
>DPSD01000328.1 GCA_003538495.1 Accumulibacter sp. | reverse complement strand
TCCGAGATCAGGAAATCTGAAACTTCAGTTATCTCGACTACGCCCGACGATTCATGCAGCCGAGCAGATCGACGCCGTCAACGTCGATGGCCTCCTCGACCAAGGACGCCATCCCGCACCGGCCGCCTGACTCGGCCGACAACAACGATCGTCGGCGTCACCGGCCACCGCCAGGCGGCACTGCGTCAACGACCGGTGCCGGCGCGGACGACCCTGTGCCAGCCGATCGCCACCTCAGCCAGGCGGCGTCCGCTGCAAACTAGCGACTGTCAGCTTTCTTTACAGCTGCGCCAGAATGATCTGCCGCATCGAGATAAACAAAACCTCCCGGTACGCTAAGTCCATGATTACATAAACCAGGCTTATATATCGGCATAGTCTTTGCTTATATCCGATCGGTCTGGTCGGCGCGCTTCTCTGGAGGAACACCGGCGTAGCCACGACTGGCCGCACCAACACCGCGGCGCCTGAACCCTTTCAACTCCAAGTCTTGCAGGACCCTTACCGGATGAAACCCTTCGCCTTCCCTGAGCCGACCCAGCCAGCGCCCGGCATCGACCGACGGGCCTCCTCGCTTCGAATCCGCCCGGGGGAGCACTCGGCACACCACATGGCAACCGACCAACGACCGGAGCCACCGTCCCTGCAGCAAGCTGCACCGCAACCGGCGCAGCCACTGCTCGGCCACCCACTCCCCAACGTCTCCTCTGACCCGGCAATTTCCATGAACACCAAGGTCTGCGTCAAGTGCAAGCAAGAAAAGCCCGTCATCGAGTTTCACAAGAACTCGCGAAGCACGGATGGACTGCACTCCTATTGCAAGGAATGCAATCGGGCCCAGGCGTTGGCGCACATCAAGGCCGAGAAAACCCGGAGGGCGCTGCTGCGTGCAGCAAAGAAAGCGGCTGCCGACACCGAGTGAGCACGTGTCGTTGCTCACCGGGCGCCTGATCGAGCACCTGGGGCACCCTGGATGCAACGCCTGACGGCTCAGCACTCAAGCCCCCAGTACAGGGGATCGCCGAACGCGCTCTTGATCTGATCGATGAACAAGCGCACGCGCAAGGGCAGGTGTCGGCGTTGCGGAAATACCGCGTAGATACCCACCGGCGGCGCAGCGTAGTCGTCGAGGACCGAACGTAGCCTCCCGCTGCGCAGATCGTCACCCACCTCCCACACCGACCGCCACGCCAGACCCTTGCCGGCCAGCGCCCATTCGTGCAAGACCGCGCCATCGTTGCACTCGAAAGCCCCTCCTACCTTGCGCTGAACGACGTCACCAGCCAGGACCTCGCGGAGCGCCCAGCCGCGCTGCTGATCGAGCGACAGGCAGTTGTGCGCCGACAGATCCGCGGGCGTCAGCGGCGCGCCGTGACGCGCCAGGTAGTCCGGGCTGGCCACCACCACCCGCCGCATCTCGCCCAACTTGCTGCTGGCCAGACTGGAATCGGCCAATTCGCCGATACGCACGGCACAATCGACGCCTTCGTTCAGCAGGTCAACGACGCGGTCGCTCAAGTCCAGTCGCACGCTGACGTCGGGATTGGCGGCCATGAAAGCGGCGACCTGCGGCGCTACGTGACGCCGTCCGAAACCGGCCGGCGCGGACACTTTGAGGTGCCCGCTGGCACGGATGCCACCGACCGACACCGCCGCTTCGGCCTTCGCCAGTTCATTGAGAATGCGCTGGCAATCTTCGAGAAACGCCTGTCCTTCGAAGCTCAGCGACAGCTTGCGCGTCGTGCGCAGCAGCAGCTTTACGCCCAGCCGTGCTTCCAGCGCGTCGAGCCGGCGTCCGATTACCGCTGGCGTGACGGCTTCGACTTGCGCCGCCGCCGACAGACTGCCTCGAGTTGCCGAGTTGACGAAGGCGCGGATTTGTTTGAAGTGATCCATCGCAACGATTACATACCTGAAGTAAAAAATACTTTGATTTTAATCGTTCTTATCTTTCATCACCGTAGGCAATATAATTCGTGCACCGCACCATAAACCTTCGACAGGAGCCACCACATGAGCCTCAATCTGCCCGCTGGAATGCAAATCAACGCACCGATCCAAGCCGCTTACGAAACCGTTCTGACTACCGACGCGCTGGCCCTGGTGGCGAAACTGCACCGTGCCTTCGAAGGGATGCGCCAAGAGTTGCTGCAGGCGCGCGTCGACCGGCAAGCGGCCATCGACGCCGGCGAAGTGCCCGACTTCCTGCACGAAACCCGGAAAATACGCGAAGGCGACTGGCGCGTTGCCCCCCTGCCCAAGGCACTCGAGCGCCGCCGGACGGAAATCACCGGCCCGGTTGAAGCCAAGATGGTCATCAACGCCTTCAACTCGGGCGCCGACTCGTACATGGCGGACTTCGAAGACTCCAACAGCCCCAAATGGGACAACCAGATCCAGGGCCAGGTCAACCTGTACAAAGCCATCCGGCGCGAGTTGGCGTTTGTCAACGAAGCCGGCAAGGAGTACCGCCTGAACGACAACATTGCCACGCTGCAGATTCGTCCGCGAGGCTGGCACCTTGACGAAAAGCACGTGACCGTCGACGGCCGGCGGGTTTCCGGCGGCATTTTCGACTTCGCGCTGGTCTTCTTCCACAACGCCAAGGAACAACTCGCACGTGGCGCCGGCCCCTACTACTACCTGCCGAAGATGGAATCGCATCTCGAAGCACGGCTGTGGAACGACATTTTCGTCATGGCCCAGGATCACATCGGGCTGCCTCAAGGCACGATCAAGGCGACGGTGCTGGTCGAGACCGTCCTGGCCACCTTCGAGATGGAGGAAATCCTTTACGAACTCCGTGAGCACTCGGCCGGCCTCAACGCCGGGCGCTGGGATTACATCTTTTCGTGCATCAAGAAATTCAAGAAGGACCCGGATTTCTGCCTCGCCAACCGCGCCGCGATCACCATGGAAGTCCCGTTCATGCGCAGCTATGCCCTGCAACTGGTCAAGGTCTGCCACTCGCGCGGCGCGCCCGCGATGGGCGGCATGAGCGCGCTGATCCCGATCAAGAACGATCCGGAGGCCAATGAAAAGGCGCTGGCCGGCATTCGTCACGACAAGGCGCGCGACGCCAATGATGGCTTTGACGGCGGCTGGGTCGCCCACCCCGGTCTGGTCTCGATTCCCGCCGAGGAATTCCAGAAGGTGCTCGGCGATCGCCCGAACCAGTGGGAAAAGCAGCGTCACGAGGTGTTCACGGCCGCTGACTTCCTCGACTTCCAGCCCTCGCAGCCGATCACCGAAGCGGGTGTGCGCAACAACATCAACGTCGGCATCCACTACCTGGGCAGCTGGCTCGCCGGCAATGGCTGCGTGCCGATCCACAACCTGATGGAAGATGCCGCGACGGCGGAAATCTCGCGCTCACAGGTCTGGCAATGGGTGATCTCTCCGAAAGGCGTTCTCGACGATGGCCGCAAGGTCACCGCCGAAATGGTTCGCGGCATGATCGCCGAAGAACTTGCCAAGGTGAAGGCAGCGGTCAGCGCCCAGGGCGAAGATACCGCCACCTACGATCAGGCGGCGGTCATTTTCGACAAGATGTCGCTGACCCCGGACTACCCGGAATTCCTGACCCTGCCGCTTTACGAGGCAATGGACTGAGACCACCTGCCAGCTGCGGATCAGAGCAGCCGGCGGCAGCAGAAAGCGGCATCGCGCCCAAGCGGCGCCGCTTTTTTCGTTCAGCAGCCGAACCGACGCGCCGCGCCCCAATCTCGCGGCGCAGGTGTGAGACAATACCGGTGGCCCGATACCCAAGCGTAGCGCCCTTGCGGCTGTACACCAGCGACCGACGTCCCGACCGCATCAGGCATCAGCACATGCCGCCTCCAGCCATCAAATAGAAAAACACAATGCCCGATCTCGCTTCGGCCCACTTCTGGATCGCCGTTCTCCAGATCATCGCCATTGATATCCTGCTCGGTGGCGACAACGCGGTAGTCATTGCGTTGGCGTGCCGCAAACTGCCAGCAGCGCAACGCGATAGGGGAATCTTCTGGGGTGTGGTCGGTGCCATTGGGCTGCGCATCGTATTGATCTATTTCGCGCTGCAACTGCTAGCCATCCCTTACCTCAAGATCGTCGGCGGTCTGCTCCTGTTCTGGATAGGCATCAAGCTGGTCATTCCCGAAGACGACAATCCGCACAATGAAGTGGCCGGCAGCGCCACGCTTGCTGGTGCGATCAAGACGATCATCGTCGCCGACGCGGTGATGAGCATCGATAACGTCATCGCGGTCGCCGCGGCGTCGCACGGGTCGATCATCCTGGTGGTCTTCGGTATCGCCGTTTCGATCCCGATCGTCGTCTGGGGCAGCAAGCTGGTGCTCACTCTGATGGATCGCTACCCGGTGGTGATCGTCGCTGGCGGCGGCCTTCTCGGCTGGATCGCCGGCGGCATGCTGCTCACTGACCCGGTGGTACCGCCAGGCTGGCGGGATACCGTCGCGCACAGCACTTACCTGGCTTCAGGGCTGGGCGCGCTGCTGGTCGTCGTGCTCGGGAGATGGCTGGCCAGGCGACATCACTCTGCGGCTGCAAGCGGTGAACTTGCTACCGCCAGCCACCAGAAGCAATCGAAAGGAGAACGGAAATGAACCCCCATTGGCTGGTTCCCGTCGATGGCTCGCTGCCGGCGCTACGCGCTGTGGACCACCTGCTGCGCGAAGTGGCCGACAGCACGATCGCCCCGGCGATCAGCTTGGTAAACGTGCAGGCGCCCTTGCCATCCGAGATCACACGCTTCATCAGCAGCGCGGTCGTCCACGACTACCACCGCGAAACCGGCGAAGCGGCACTGGCCGACGCACGAGCCAGGCTGGAGGAAGCAGGCCTTGCTTATTCCGAGCACATCCTGCTCGGCGAAGCCGCGCCGACCATTGCCGATTACGCCAGGGAGAATGGCTGCACGCTGATCGTCATCGGTTCTCGCGGCCTCGGCTCGGTGGCCGGCATACTACTGGGGTCGGTAACCAGCAGAGTCGTTCATCTGACAGACCTGCCGGTGGTAGTGGTCAAGTAACGCCCGGCTGAGCAAGTGCGTATCGTCCGGGCAGTCGGCCGCAAGCACCACTCGATACGCCCCCACTGGCAAGCCGCGCCTATGGCAACGCGCCGGCTCGCTTACTACAGGACGTAACGCGACAGGTCCTCGTTTTTCGCCAGGTCGGCCAAGCGGCTGTCGACGTAACCGGCATCAATCGCCAGCCTCTCCGGCCCCCCCTGGCCGGCGGAAAACGACACCTCCTCGAGCAATCGCTCCATGACCGTGTACAAGCGGCGGGCGCCGATGTTCTCCGTTCTCTCGTTGACCGACCAGGCGATCTCGGCCAGCCGCCTGACACCGTCGGCAGCAAACGCCAGGGTAACGCCTTCGGTGGTCAGCAGAGCCTCGTATTGTTTGGTCAGGCAGGCATCGGTCTGGGTCA
>DPSD01000079.1 GCA_003538495.1 Accumulibacter sp. | reverse complement strand
TTGGTGAAGGAGACCTCTTCCCGCACCTGCGTGGCGAAGTCCAGCTTGACGGTGTTATTGAAGCTGCCGAAGGTGATATGTCCCCTGGTGAGTGTCGGCGCTGGCGTGAGAGCGGGCATCCAGGGCACGGGGGTGTAGCAGAAGCGCCCCGCGGGCAGACGGATGACCGGTTCGACGAATTGCGTTTCGCTGCCGGCGGGGGCGTGCCACTCGTCCATCAGGACGGCATCCATGATCGACAATCCGGTGGTGGCGAAGTAGCCGAGCCAACTGACCTGTACTGGGGCGGGACGATGGGCAAAGGCGGTGAGGCGCGATCCGGCGGTGTGGCCGGAGAGGTCGACCAGGATATCGATCTTGTCCTGGCGGATTTGTTCGACCAGAGTAATGTCATCAGCATTGGTGACATCGCGAAATCGGGTCTGGCGCGGATCGTTTCGGTGACCCAGTCATGGACTGTGCCAGCTCCATAGGTGAAGACGGTGACAAGTTCGGGGTCGTGGGCCTGGAGCACATCCTTGAGGAAAAGGCCGACGGTGTGCTGGCAGAGGTCGGCTGAAACGTAGCCCAGGCGCAGCGGGCGCTTGTCGGTCGAGCGAAATGGCGGACGGGGGCGAGGACCGCCAGCCCGGGCGATGGCCCAGTCGCCCCAGGCACGGGCCTGAGACAGGCGGTCGACGTCAGGGGCCTGCGGGTCGTATTCGAGGCTGACTAGTGCATTGCGCCGGAGAACGGGGTGGTCTGGCAAGCGTTCCTGCAGGGCTGCGTAGATTCGCCGGGATTCGGCATGGTCGCCGGCTTCGCGGGCAAGGTTCGCCAGATTGGCCAGCGGGCGAGGGTCGTCGGGGGCGAGATTGCGGGCGCGCGTGTAGCATTCGCCCGCCTTGGAAAAGAACCCGAAGTTGAAGAGCAGGACGCCGATATCCAGCAAGGTGATCGCGTCCACGCCATCCGTCGCGAGGATTTGCTGGCAGGCAGCCAGCATCTCGGGAAAGCGGCCGGTTTGGGCATAGGCTTCCAACTTGGCCAACTTCGAAATCGACGCCATTCATACCACCTGCAGCGCCTTCAGGATCGGTAATTGCTTCTCGGCGAAGGCGGTGGCCTGCAGGGCCAGCTCGGCGAGGTTCTGCTCGGCGGTCTCGAGCGCCTGACCGTCCTTGAGGAGTTTCTGGCCTTGCGCGGCGAGAATCTGCCACGCCACTTGTGCCCATTCGGCGGGCTGTCTCTTACCCTTGCTGATCGCCAGCAGATACAACTGCTGAGCGCGGTTGACGTTCACGGCGCCGCCGCTCACCGGGCTCGCCAGATTGTTGATCTCGCCGCTGCCGCGCGCCTTGTCGAGCAGGTGCGCGTTGAGTCGGTCGCTGTGTTTTCTGGCTTTGGCAATCGTCGCGTCGTCCTGCACCGCCGCCAGATGGCCGGCGCCAGTGAGTATCATCGCGGCTTCCTTGACCAGAGCGAAGACGACGCCCCTGTCCTTGACCGTCTGCTCGATCTGGCCGAGCGTCCTGGCTTTGTGGTCGGCCAGGGTATCAAGGATGGGGGCGTAGATGGCTTCCTGCATTTCCGCGTCGCCGAGGGCGCCGGCAACCTTGAGGGACACGTCGGCACGCGGCTGAACCAGGATGACCTTCTGCGCTCGCAGGGCTTCGACCTGCTCCAGCGGGTTGAGCTGGCGCGCGCCCTTGACCCAGTAGTCGCGACGGAACTGCTGATTGACCAGGAAATCGCGTACCGTCTCGCGGAACAGGGCGTTGGGGATCGCCTTGAGAAACGTCTGCTGTTCGGCGGAGAGGTTCATGCCGTCGATATGGTCGAGGTAGTGGGCCGAGCAGGCGTAGCTGACCTTCGCCGGCGAGAGCCAGTCAGCCAGTGTCGCGAAATGCATCGGGTGCCAGTCGCGGTTGAAATACTCGTGCGCGAGGTAGTGGCGATCCTGCCCCTTGATTTTCTGGAGGCGCTCGGCTATCTGGGGGTTGGCTCGGGCGTAGAGAGGGTTCGTCGCCAGCAGCTTCTCGGCGAATTCCAGCGCGCCATTGACGCGATTGACGATGCCGTGGCCTTCAGCGCCGAGGGTCTCGGCGTGCTCGGTCAGCAGGTGGCGCATCGGGGCAAAGGCGGCCCAGCCGGGCTAGGTGTTGTAGCTGATGTACAGAACGCCGCCGACCTTGAGCTTGCGGCCGACGAAGTCGGCGATGACACGCCGGTTTTCGTCGGAGATCCAGCTCCAGATGCCGTGCAGGCCGATGCTGTCGAAGTCAGGCAGGTCGGGCCGCTGGCAGAAGTCGGCGAAGGCTTCGTCGGCGAGGCGGGCGTTCGCGCCGGAAACGCGCGCGAGGGCCTGGGCAAAGCCGGCCTGGGCGGGGTTGAAGTCGGTAGCGTACCAGGCGCCGCCCGAGGCGGCTGCGTGGATATTGACGCTCAGGCCTTGACCGAAGCCAAGCTCGCAGTGGCAGCCGAGGGCGGGGGGGACCAGACCTGCGTTGAGGAAGGCCAGGCGCGCACGAAGCGGGGTGAGTTCAGCACAGATGCCGG
>DPSD01000123.1 GCA_003538495.1 Accumulibacter sp. | reverse complement strand
GAACTTGATCGATCACGATTTCCTGGCCCACATCCGCAGTGATCTGTTCTACCTTGATTTTTTCGCCGGCAGCCACTCGATACTGCTTGCCACCGGTTTTTATGACCGCGTACATGTTGGACTCCAAAGAACTGAACAAAGTAAAACGAAGAACCGCGCATTATACGTGTTATTCCTGCTTCGTCAAACGTTTGCGATCGACCTGGTGCATCGCTCCCTTGACGCAACACCGGCCGACGCCTAAGATTCGAGGGTTTTGTGCGAAGGTGCCGTGTTGTGAGAATGGAGCAGTTGTACAGGCTGATCGGGTCGGACATGGCCGCCGTTGACGCGGTGATCCGCCAGCGCCTCCATTCCGAGGTGGTCCTGGTCCGCCAGGTGGCCGAGTACATCGTGCAGAGCGGGGGCAAGCGGCTGCGCCCGGCTCTGGTCCTGCTGTCAGCCGGCGCCATGGCTTACCGTGGGGCGCATCATCACGAACTCGCTGCGGTGGTCGAGTTCATCCACACGGCCACCCTGCTCCATGACGATGTCGTTGATGGTTCCGATCTGCGGCGCGGGCGCGAGACCGCCAACGCGATGTTCGGCAATTCGGCCAGTGTGCTGGTCGGAGACTTCCTCTATTCGCGTGCTTTCCAGATGATGGTGACGGTCAACGACATGCGCATCATGCGGGTGCTGTCGGATGCGACGAATGTCATTGCCGAGGGGGAGGTGCTGCAGTTGATGAACTGCCACGACGCGGGCATCGACGAGGATGGCTACCTGCAGGTCATTCGCTACAAGACGGCGAAGTTATTCGAGGCGGCGGCGCAACTTGGGGCAATCATCGGCGGCGGCGCTGCGGTCGTCGAGCAGGGAATGGCCACTTACGGCCTGCACCTGGGGACCGCATTTCAGCTGATCGATGACGTGCTCGATTACTCTGGCGCGGAGTTGGAGACCGGCAAGCATCTCGGTGACGACCTGGCGGAAGGCAAGCCGACGCTGCCGCTGATTTTCGTCCTCCGCAATGGCAATCCGGAGCAGGCGGCTTGCGTGCGGCGGGCCATACAGACCGGTGGGCGGGACGACTTTCCCGAGGTGCTGGCGGCAATTCGCGAGACCGGGGCGCTTGACTACGCTCGGCAGAAGGCCCAGGTTGAGGCGGAACTCGCGGCGGCAGCGCTTGATGTCGTGCCTGCTTCTCAATACAAGGATTCCTTGCTAGAATTATGCCTCTTCGCTGTCGCTAGGAACAGTTAGCGCAGTTGTCGCCTCGGTCGGGGCGTAGCTCAGCCTGGTAGAGTACTGCGTTCGGGACGCAGGAGTCGGAGGTTCGAATCCTCTCGCCCCGACCAATCCGCTTCACTTCGATCCGCACATCGCGCCTGATCGCGATGCCCGCGTTCGCCTTTGCGCTACCTCGGCGCATGACAAGGGCGGACGCTCCCCGTAGCTCGCTCGGCACTTGTCGTTCATTCCCGAGGGGTGGTTCTGTCACTGCGGCTGCATCTGGCATCTGCTATGCTTGAGCGCTCTGCGGAACATCTCTCGCGATGAGCAAATACCTCCTACTGATCGGACTGGCGTGCGTTTTCTGGTGGCTCTGGCGCAAGTCGCGTGCCTCGTCGCGTGGCGAGGCTGGAACCCCGACCGTCCAGCGCGAAGCCGAACGGATGGTGCAGTGCGCGCGCTGTGGGGTGAATCAGCCAGTCAGCGAGAGCATTCTGGCCGACGGGCGCTACTACTGCTGCGCGGCTCATTTGCACGACGCACCATCCGATGACGCCTGAGGCACTATGTTGACCACCGCGGAGTCCGGTGAGGAACTGTTCTCCGAGATGCACTGGAAGTCGCTGCGCTACTTCAACCTCTATCGCTTTGCGGTTGCCGCGCTGCTCTTTTCGTCGGCGCTGCTTTATCCCTCCGTTTTTCCGATTGCCGGCCCGAACCAGAGTCAGCAGCATCTGGCGCTGGCCAGCCTGTATCTGGTCGCTACCTCAGTGGCGGTGGTCCTGGCGTATCGCCATGGGCAGCACGCGACCGTGCAATTGACCGCCAGCGTGCTGCTCGACGTACTGGTGATGACCGTTTTGATTCATGTCGGTGGCGGCCTGGGCAGCGGTCTCGGGTCGATGCTGCTGGTGACGCTGGCCGGAGCCGGTCTGGTAGGACAGGGGCGTCTGGTGTTGTTCTATGCCGCGATGGCCACCCTGGCGGTGCTCTTCGAACACTCTTACCGTGTTATGCAGAACGACTTCGATGCGGCTGGTTTTTTTCACGCCGGCGTGTTCAGCGCGGGGTTTTTTGCGGTAGCGATTTCCGCCCGTTTGCTGGCGCGGCGGGTGATCGCCAACGAGGCGCTGGCGCGCCAGCGTGGCGTTGATCTGAATAACCAGACGGTGATCAGCCAGCGCGTCATCGAAGAGATGCAGGACGGCGTGGTGGTCCTTCGCCGGGACGGCAGGGTCCGGCAGAGCAACCCGCGCGCCCGGCAACTGTTGGGGCTGGACGGTGGCGGTGAGTCCCTGCTGAGCGCGTATTCGCCCGACCTGGCGCTCGATTTCGTCGATTGGTGTCGGAATGGCGGCGAAGATGCGGTGCTGGTGCGCGTGCCGGCAAGCGGTTTGCGGCTGCGGGCGCGGTTTGCGGCGACCGAGAGCTCGGGACGTGACGTGCTGGTTTTCCTCGAGGACATGGGCCGTCTGCAGGAGCAGGCGCAGCAGATGAAGTTGGCTGCACTGGGGCGCCTGACGGCCAATATTGCGCACGAGATTCGCAATCCGCTCTCGGCGATCAGTCACGCTGGCGAACTGCTGCGTGAAGAGCGGCGTGGCGAGGCCTATGAGCGCTTGTTGCGCATCATGCTGGACAATACCCAGCGTCTCGAGCGGATCGTCAGCGATGTGCTCGAACTCGGACGGCGCGACCGCATCTATCGGGAACTGATCGATCTGCGGGCGACCTTGCCGCCGCTGATCGAGGAATATCTGGCCAAGGAGGGCTTGCCTGCCGATGTGGTTCGCCTCGACTTGTCGGCTGGGGCGACCCTGTGCTTCGATCGTTCCCATTTTCATCAGGTGTTGGGGAATCTGCTGGGCAACGCGCTGCGGCATTCGCAGCGCGTCGCCGGCAGCGTTCGCCTGCTGGACTGCGCCGGCAAAGTTGCTGGGCAGGTCGAGCTGCACGTGATCGACGACGGTGAGGGTGTCGGCGAGGAATTCCGGGAGCATATATTCGAGCCGTTCTTCACCACGCATCATCGGGGTACCGGTCTTGGTCTGTACATTGCGCGCGAGTTGTGTGACGCCAATGGCGCGCAACTCGAACTGCAGGGCTCTGGGCCGGGTGCCGATTTCTGTCTATTGGGGAGGGCTTCAGGGTGTCAGTAGTCAAGGCGGAGCGTCGCCCGCGCGGCGAGTTGGCAAGGGTGCTGGTGGTCGACGACGAAGCGGATATCCGTGAACTTCTCGATCTGACCGTGGCCCGCATGGGCTTGTCGGCGGACTGCGCGGCGAGTATTGCCGAGGCCCGGCGACTGCTCGAGCGGCAACACTACCAATTGTGCATTACCGACATGCGTCTGCCTGACGGCGAGGGTCTGGAGATCGTCAGGCTGATCGGTGAGCGCTACGGGCAGACGCCGGTAGCGGTGATCACGGCCTTCGGAAGCGCCCAGAACGCGGTAGCCGCGCTGAAAGCCGGTGCGTTTGACTATCTGGCCAAGCCGGTCGCCCTCGAGCAGTTGCGCAGCTTGATCAAATCGGCGCTCAGCTTGCCGCGGCATGGCGGCGTTGCCGACGACGAGCGGTCGCTGGTCGCTGGCGGGCAATTGATTGGCGAGTCGGCAGCGATCGAGCACGTTCGTCAATTGATCGAAAAGCTGGCCCGGAGTCAGGCGCCGGTCTACATCTCCGGTGAGTCGGGAACGGGAAAGGAACTCGCGGCGCGTTTGATCCACGACCAGAGCTCACGGCACGCAGCGCCCTTCGTGCCGGTGAATTGTGGGGCGATCCCGGAGAACTTGATGGAGAGCGAGTTCTTTGGCTATCGCAAGGGTGCCTTTACCGGTGCCGACAGCGATCGAGAGGGCTTCTTTCAGGCGGCGAAAGGCGGGACGCTGTTTCTCGACGAAGTAGCTGACTTGCCGCTGGCGATGCAGGTGAAATTGCTGCGCGCGATTCAGGAGAAGAAGGTTCGCAAGGTCGGCAGCACTGCCGAAGAAATGGTGGACGTGCGTATCCTTTCGGCGACTCACCGTTCGCTCAAGGGATGCGTCGATGACGGACTCTTCCGCCAGGATCTCTTCTATCGCCTCAACGTCATCGAGCTGCGGATGCCGCCGCTGCGCGAGCGTCACGAGGATGTGGCGCCGCTGGTGGAGGCGCTGCTGCACCGCATTTGCGGCGGCACGGCGCCGCGGATCGAGCCGCAAGCCCTGCGTGCGCTGGCCGGGTATAGCTTTCCGGGTAACGTACGGGAACTCGAGAACATTCTCGAGCGGGCGACCGCGCTGTGCACCAACGGTACGGTAGCCACCGACGACCTGCAACTGGCGCCGGTCGCGGCGGTTGGCGGCAGTGTCGGCAGGGCTGGCGAAACGCTTGACGAATATCTGAACCGCCTCGAAAAGCAGGCCATCCTTGAGGCTTTGACGAAGACGGCCTTCAACCGCACCGCAGCGGCAAGATTGCTTGGTGTAAGTTTCCGTTCGCTGCGCTATCGCATCGAGCGGCTCGGCATCGAGGAGTGATGCCCCGGTATCGGGCGCTGGCGCTCCGGAGGGATGCCGACGGCTGGCTGGATGGCGCGCGCCGGGTCGCGTCGCCAAACTGCGATCAGCGTCCGGACGGCGAACAGCTCACGCTGATCGTTGTGCATGCAATCAGCCTGCCGCCAGGACAGTTTAGTGGCGACGCGATCGAACGGCTGTTCACCAATCGACTGGATGTCTCCGCCCACCCCTACTTTGCGCAGATCGGTGCGCTGCAGGTGTCGGCCCACTTCCTGCTTCGCCGCGATGGCGAGTTGCTGCAATTCGTTTCGTGTCGGCAGCGAGCCTGGCATGCCGGAGTGTCGTCCTGGAGCGGGCGCCCGCGTTGCAACGACTTTTCGCTGGGCATCGAGCTCGAGGGCTGCGACGAGTTGCCCTTCGCGGATGTGCAGTACGACCGTCTGCTGGAACTGATCCAAGTGCTGTGTGCGCAGTACCCGATCGAAGCGGTGGTCGGGCACAGTGACGTTTCGCCTGGTCGAAAGACCGACCCCGGTCCCTGCTTTGATTGGCGGCGCCTGGCCTTGCTTGGCGATTTGTCCGGCTTGCGCCGCTGAGCGCCTGGGCGCTCAGCCAATAAATCGGCGGATCCTGTCTACTGCCTCGGTCAGGCGTTCGACGCCGGCGGTGTACGCAAAACGCAAGTGCTTTTCCGGCGCGTTGCTCCCGAAGTCGAGTCCGGGCGTAATCGCCACGCCGGCCGATTCGAGCAGTTCGCGTGCAAAGCGGTCGCTGTTGTCGGTCAGTTCAGCGCAATTGGCGTAGATGTAGAAGGCACCCTCCGGCTTTGGCGCCAGGCGGAAGCCGAGGTCTGCAAGCGCCGGCGCAAGAAAATCGCGACGTCGCCGGAATTCGTTTCGTCTCGCTTCCAGGATGCTGATCGTGGCCGGCTCGAAGGCGGCCAGCGCCGCGTGCTGGGCTGGCGTCGATGGTGAGATGAAGAGATTCTGTGCGAGCTTTTCGATGTCGCGGCTGAAGCGCTCGGGAACGACCAGCCAACCCAGGCGCCAGCCGGTCATGTTGAAGTATTTGGAAAAGCTCTGGACGACAAAGATGTCGTCACCGAATTGCAGTGCCGTTGGCACCTCGCGTTCGTAGGTGAGGCCATGATAGATCTCGTCGACGATCAATTGCCCACCCTGCTGGCGGACGAACTCCGCCATCGCCGCCAGCGAAGCATCGTCGAGGAGGGTGCCGGTGGGGTTGGCGGGTGAAGCCAGGAGAGCACCGGCGGTGTGCTCGTTCCAGTAGCGTTCGAGGTCGGCGAGCGTTGGCTGGAAGTTGTTTTCGGCGTGCACCGGAACGGCGACCGGTACCCCTTCGAAGCTGCGCACGAAGTTGCGGTTGCAGGGGTAACCCGGGTCGGCCAGCAGCCATTCGCTGGCCGGTTCGGAGAGGCAGGCCATGGCCAGCAGCAGCGCTCCCGATGCCCCGGCGGTGACGACGATCCGCGAGGCAGGGACGCTGATCCCGTAGCGTGTGGCATAGAACGCGGCAATCGCGCGGCGCAGTTCGGGCAGTCCGAGCGCCGCCGTGTAGTACACGCGGCCGGTGGCGAGCTGTGCCTGGGCCGCTGCGATAATTGGTTCGGGCGTCGGGAAGTCGGGTTCGCCGACTTCCATGTGAATGATGTCGCGCCCTTCGGCTTCCAGCGTCTTGGCGCGCGCCATCAGCTCCATGACATGGAAGGGGGCGATGTCGGCAAGGCGGCTGGCGGGGAAGGTCGGCATGATTCGGCGATGGCAGTTTGAGAAAAGCAGGCAGTCTACCCGCAAGGCGGGTCGAGGCGCAAAAAAGCCGCCCGCAGGCGGCTTTTCGGCGACCGAAACCGCGTCGTGATCAAGCGGCCTGGAAGCCCTTCTCGAGTTCGTTGCGGATCTCGGCGAGCTTGGGAGGCAACTTGTCGCCCATCTTGGTGAACCACTCCTTGACGCCGTCGAGTTCGCTCTTCCACGCCTGCTGGTCGAGGCTGGTCACGCCGGCGAATTCTTCCTTGGAGAAGTCGACGCCGGTCCAGTCGATGTCCCCGTAGTTGGGCATCCAGCCAAGCGTCGTCTTCCTTGCGGAAACCTTGCCTTCGCAACGGTCGATGATCCACTTGAGGATCCGTGCATTGTCACCGAAGCCAGGCCAGGCGAAGCCGCCTTTTTCGTTGGTCCGGAACCAGTTGACCATGAAGATCGGAACCGGCGTATCGGCGGCGTTGCCCATCTTCAACCAGTGGCTGTAGTAGTCGGCC
>DPSD01000276.1 GCA_003538495.1 Accumulibacter sp. | reverse complement strand
CAGGCTCTCGTACTGGTGCGACATGGTGTACGCCTGCACCTGGGTCATGAAATCCATGGTTACCACGACAATGATCAACAGCGACGTACCGCCAAAATAAAACGGCACGTTCCACTTCAAGATCATGAACTCCGGTAACAAGCAGACGATGGTGATATAGCATGCGCCGACCAGGGTCAGCCTCATCAAGATCTTGTCGATGTAGCGAGCCGTCTGATCACCGGGGCGAATCCCGGGCACGAAGGCCCCACTCCTCTTCAGGTTGTCGGCGGTCTCACGCGAGTTGAAAACAAGTGCCGTGTAGAAGAAACAGAAGAAGACAATCGCCGCTGCGTACAGCATTACGTAAATCGGCTGCCCCGGCGAAAGCGCTCCTGCCAGATCCTTGAGCCAGCGTCCAGACTCGCTCGATCCAAACCACCCGGCAATCGTCGCCGGGAAGAGAATGATCGACGATGCGAAGATTGGCGGGATCACTCCTGCCATGTTCAGCTTCAGCGGCAGGTGCGAACTCTGGCCACCGTAGACCTTGTTCCCGACCTGACGTTTGGCATAGTTGACCAGGATCTTGCGCTGCCCACGCTCGACGAAAACCACAAAAGCGGTGACCAGCACCACCAGGACACTGATCACGATCGCCGTCAGCGGATGCATGGCGCCGGTGCGCACCAGCTCGAGCAGGCCGCCAATCGCATTCGGCAGGCCCGCCGCGATGCCAGCAAAGATGATGATCGAAATGCCGTTACCCAGCCCGCGCTCGGTCACCTGCTCACCCAGCCACATCAGGAACATCGTCCCGGTGACCAGCGTGATCACCGTCACGAAACGAAACATCATCCCCGGGTCGAGCACCAGTCCCGGCTGCGACTCGACCGCGACCGCTATGCCGATCCCCTGGAACAAGGCCAGGCCGACCGTACCGTAACGGGTGTACTGGGTAATCTTACGCCGTCCTGCCTCACCCTCTTTCTTCAGCGCCTCGAGTTGCGGGCTGGCGTGAGTCATCAATTGCATGATGATCGAGGCGGAAATGTACGGCATGATCCCAAGTGCGAAGATCGTGAAACGCGACAGCGCCCCCCCGGAAAACATGTTGAACATGCCGAGGATGCCACCCTGCTGCTTGCCGAACAGTTCGCTGAGTACCTGTGAGTCGATTCCAGGAACAGGAATATGCGACCCGATCCGGTACACGACCAAGGCGCCAAGCAGGAACCAGAGACGGCGCTTGAGGTCGCCGAACTTCCCGCCTTTGCTGACCGTGCTGGGACTAGTTGCCAAGAAAGATTACCCCCGCCAACTCGTTATTCGGCCACGCTGCCGCCAGCGGCTTCGATCGCCGCCTTGGCACCCGCCGTCGCTCCAACACCCTTGAGGACGACCTTGCGCGTGATCTCGCCCGACAGCACAACCTTCGCCGAGAGCACTTGCTGCGGCACCAGATTGGCCTGCCGCAGCGTTGCCAGGTCGACCTCATCGACCGGCAGGCGCTCGATGTCCGACAAGCGCACCTCGACGTTGCGTGCGCCAGTCAGCGACTTGAAGCCACGCTTCGGCAATCGGCGCTGAAGTGGCATCTGGCCACCCTCAAAACCGACTTTGTGAAACCCCCCTGCTCGCGACTTCTGTCCCTTGTGCCCGCGTCCGCAGGTCTTGCCGAAGCCCGAGCCGACACCGCGACCAACGCGCTTCTTGCCAGGGCGCGAGCCGTCGCTCGGATGCACAGTATTGAGTTCCATCTCAGCCCTCACACTTCAAGAGATAAGCGACCTTGTTGATCATTCCGCGAACCGACGGAGTATCTTCGAGGATCGAGCTACTATTCAGACGACGAAGGCCCAGGCCACGTACCGTCGCGCGATGCGACTCCTTGGTGCCGATCAGGCTCCTGACGAGCGTCACTTTGACTTTCTTCTCAACCATCTCTTACCCCTGAATCTCGGCAACGGTCTTGCCGCGCTTGGCAGCGATCTCAGCCGGTGTAGTCATCGAGCGCAGCCCGTTGATCGTCGCCCGGACAATGTTGTAGGGGTTGGTCGAGCCGTGCGCCTTGGCGACGACGTTGGTCATCCCGATCACGTCAAATACCGCTCGCATGGCGCCGCCAGCGATGATCCCCGTACCCTCCGGTGCCGGCTGCATCATCACCCTGGATGCACCATGATGTCCGAAAACCGTGTGCTGCAAGGTCCCGTCCTTGAGACTGACCTTGATCAGGTTGCGCCGGGCTTCTTCCATCGCTTTCTGGACAGCCACCGGAACTTCGCGGGACTTGCCCTTGCCCATGCCCACGCGCCCATCGCCGTCACCGACCACGGTCAGCGCTGCGAAGCCGAGGATCCGACCACCCTTGACTACCTTCGTTACGCGGTTTATCGAAATCATCTTCTCGCGCATGCCGTCATCGGGCTTCTCAGCTTGCTGAGGTTTTCTGCTTTGCGGTTTAGCCATTGATTACTCCAATTCTTTGCAGTCGGTCAGAACTTGAGGCCGGCCTCACGAGCGGCCTCCGCC
This sequence comes from Accumulibacter sp., assembly GCA_003538495.1. The sequence continues at coordinate 1,548 of DPSD01000276.1, read as the reverse complement.
AGCGCCTTGATGCGTCCGTGGTACTGAAACCCGGAGCGATCAAACGCCACCTGCTCGACACCAGCCTTGATGGCGCGCTCGGCGACCAGCTGACCGATCGTTTTCGCCGCGTCAATATCGCCACCGCCCTTGGGCAAGGTCTTGCGCACTTCCGGCTCCAGCGACGAAGCGGCGGCCAAGACCCTGGATCCACAGGCGGAAATGACCTGTGCGTAGATGTGGCAGTTGCTGCGGTGCACCGACAGACGCACCGACTTCAGTTCGGCAATCTTGGCCCGGGTTTTGCGAGCCCTGCGCAAACGCGCCTGTTTCTTGTCAATCATCTAAGCACCCTTACTTTTTCTTCTTCGTTTCCTTGATGACGACAACTTCGTCGACATAGCGCACACCCTTGCCTTTATACGGCTCTGGTGGGCGATAAGCGCGAACTTCTGCCGCCACCTGGCCGACTAGCTGGCGGTCGACCCCCTTGATAACGATTTCGGTCTGTGTCGCGGTCGTCGCCGTAATGCCCGCAGGCAACTTGTAGGCAATCGGATGCGAAAAACCGAGGGTCAGGTTGAGCGTATCCCCCTGCGCCTGCGCACGATAACCGACGCCGATGAGGTTGAGCTTGCGCTCGAAACCCCTGCTTACCCCGGTCACCATATTGGCCACCACTGCCCGCAGGGTTCCGGATAGAGCGTCGGCCTGCGCTACGCCAGGAGCCGGCTTGCAGAGCACCGTACCATCGTCGGCAACCTCAACGCCAACCGCTGGATGCGCGGCGAACTGCAGCATCCCAAGAGGGCCCTTCACCGAAATAAAATCCGCCGAGACATCTACCGCAACACCCTGCGGCAGAACGATTGGTTTCTTTCCAACGCGCGACATGGCTACCCCTTACGCGACGACGCACAGCACTTCGCCGCCGACATGGCTGGCGCGGGCCTTGCGGTCAGTCATGACCCCTTTGGGTGTCGATACGATCGCCACACCCAGACCGTTCATCACCGGCGGAATGCTGTCGGCGCCCCGATAAACTCTCAGACCTGGCCTTGAGACACGGTCAATCCGCTCGATGACCGGACGACCAGCGTAGTACTTCAGGCCAATTTCCAGGACCGGCTTGCCGTCATTCGGGGACACCCCGAAATCTTCCACATAGCCTTCATCCTTCAGCACTTGGGCGATGGCAATCTTCACCTTCGACGACGGCATGGCGACCGAGGCCTTCCTTGCCATCTGGGCATTTCGGATGCGTGTCAGCATGTCGCTGATCGGATCGCTCATACTCATTTTGTTCTCTCCTGCCTACCAGCTAGCCTTGATCATTCCAGGGACTTCACCATGCATGACGAAGTCGCGAAGCTTGCCACGACCCAGACCGAACTTACGAAAAACACCACGAGGACGGCCGGTCAACGCACACCTGTTACGCAGCCGAACCGGGCTCGCGTTGCGTGGCAGCGCCTGCACTTTCAGCCGTGCCTCGAAGCGATCCTCAACCGAGAAGCTTTGGTCATTCATGACCGCCATCAGTTCGGCACGCTTCTTGGCATACTTTTC
>DPSD01000657.1 GCA_003538495.1 Accumulibacter sp. | reverse complement strand
GCGCTGCAGGCGGTGCTGGCGCTGCATCAGGCAGCGCCGGCGCTGGCCGCCGATACGGCGACGCTGCACCGGCTGGCGGCGCTGCCGGCGGCGGTGCCATCGACCAGCTTCCCGATCCTGACGCCATGGCAGCAGGCCCGCCTGCACGATGCGAGCAAGAAGTCGGCGCGCGAAACGGCGCTCGCCAAGCTCAAGGATGTCGATGACGCGGCGCAGGCCGTCCGCCCGGCGCAGGCCGCCTACGACCAGGCGCTGCACGCCGCGATGCAGGCCGAGCCCGACGCGACGCAGGCGCAGCTCGACGCGACGACGATCAGCGCCGAGCGCACCGCGCTCGACGGCAAGCTGGCCGACCTGTCGACCGCGCGGGCGGCGCTCGACGCCGCCGCGCAGGCGACGCTGCAGGCTTGGTTCGCCGCCGTTCCCGATACCCTCTGGGAAGCGCTGGAGAGCCTCGACAATGCGCTGGCGCGGCTGAGCCTGCTGCAGGGGCCGCCGACTGCCGCCGCCTTGCTGGGCACGCTTGACGCCGCCGAGGCGACGCTGGTCGGCGCGCTGGCTGCGGCCCGGCTGGCGCAGCGCAAGGCGAGTGGCGGCAGTGCCGCGAACGCCCGCGCCAGCGCCGCCCGGCCCTCCGAAAGCGAAACCCGGCGGCAGCGCGCGCGGGCCTTCGCCCGCAGCAGCGAGTCGTTCTGAGCACCGAGACACGGAGACCGCCATGAATGCAAACGACACCCCCGGCCTGGGTTGCAGCGGCGTGCCGGTGATCGACCGCTGCGCAGCGAGCCTGCCGGACAACCCGCAGTGCGCGCCGAACTATCATTTCGGGATGCTGCTGGGGGTCGCCGATTTCCGCGCCGAGCAGGGCTTCCACGTCGGCCGCTTGCGTCGTCACCAGCGTCTGTTGCACGGCAGCGGGGTGGTCGCCGGTTATCCGGTGCATTTCGATGTGGACGATTTCGAGCTGCACGTCGGCGCCGGTTACGCGATCGACGCGCTCGGCCGCGACCTGCTGCTCGACAGCGAACAATGTGTCAGTCTGCCCAGGTGGTGGGAAAAACACGCCGGCGACGAAGCGTTCGACGACATTGCCGCGGCCGAGGACGCCACTTTCGACCTCGACCTCGTCGTCTGCTACGCCAGCTGCCTCGACCAGCCGGTGCCGGCGATTGCCGAGCCCTGCGCCGGCGATGCCGCCGACATTGCCTACGCCAGGGTCTGCGAGACCGTTCAGCTGTTGCTGCGCCGCCATCTCGAACCACCGCCGGCGGTGCCCGCGCCGCCGGCGCCGTATTACCTCCTGCAGCGCTGGCTGGGGCTGGCGCCCGCGGCGTTCGATGCCGAAGGGCAGCCGCTGCCTGAGGAGCAGTGGCTGAGTGACCGTCTGGCAGAGCTGCCGGCCTTGCCGGCCGCCGCGCAGGGCGCGGCGCGCGCCGCCTTGCTCGGCGAGATCAGCGCGCGGGCGGTCGCCGCCACCTCACCGTTCGCGCCCGCGCACCTGCCCGACGAGTCGGATCTCTGCCTGTCCATCGCGCGGCTGCGCGAGGTGCATATCTGGCAGGACGCGGTCGGCTGGCACGCGACGATCGGCAGCGTCGAACTCGGCGCGCGCAGCTCCTTGCTGCCGGGCAGCCTGCTGCAGACGCTGCTGCTTGCCGAACCACCGCCAGCGGCGGCGGTCGCCGGTGCGGTGGTGGTGGCCTCCGGTGCGACGCTGGCCGGCAACGACCTGACGCTGGTGTTCAGCCAGAAACTGGCGGCAGCGAGCGTCCAGCCGGAAGCCTTCGCGGTCAGCGAGTTCGTCGACGGCAGCGGCTGGCAGACCTTCGCGCCGGCGCCGCCGGCGTACGACGAAAGCGACCCGGCGCGGCCGACGGTGACGCTGACGCTGGACCGCGCGCCAGTCGGCTCGCGGCTGCGGATCAGTGTCGTCGGCGACGGCAGCACACCGCTGCTCGGCGCCAATCTGATACCTGCCGGCGCGCCGCATCCGGATCGCGACGGGCGCACTCTCACCACCACCATTATCGGGGGCTAGTCATGGGCATAAACGAAATCACCGGCGAAACCGTCGAGATCAACGCCAAGGACGGCGTCGCTTTCATCGAGCAGGCCAGCCCGCTGACCCGCCTGCACTACTTCGACGGCCAGTTCCTGCGCGCCGACGCTTTCGCGCTCGAACAGGACTACCATCGCACGCGTACCCGGCTGGCCAACCTGGCCGGCGGCTGGGGGGTGGTGCATGGCCTGGGGATTGCCATCAGCGGCGCGCAACTGCGCGTCGGTGCCGGCCTGGGCGTCACCGCGGCGGGGAATTTTGTCCTCGCCAGCGGCGAGATGCAGGCGGCGATCGCCGACCTGCTGGCGACCGCGACGCCGGCGCCGGCCAGCGGCAACGCCGATTTCGGCGACTGTCTGGAAAACGCCAAAGGCGGCGTCAAGGAAAGCGCCGCGCTGGCGATTTACGAGGTCACCGTCGGCCCGGTCGAAGGGCAGTGCGGCAACGAACCGGTATTCGGCAAACTCTGCGAGAGCGCCTGCGTCAGCGACTCGCGGCACCCCTGGTGGCGCGAGGGGGTTGTCCTGAGGTTGCGTCCGATCAGCCTCAAACTGCCTCCCGGCAGCGCTTTCCCCACGTCGTCGGTACACCTGCGCAACCGGGTTGCCTCGGGCTACTTTGCTGCCGAGCCCTGGCTGACGCCGAGCGCGGTCAGCGCGCTCGGTCTGGCCAACGAACTGTGGTGCGAGCCAGCCGGCCTCTACGGGCGCGACGAACTGGTGCTCGGCCTGCTGGTGCGTGAAGCCGGTGTCAACCGCGTGCTCGATGCCTGGAGCGGTCGCCGCGAGCGGATGGATACGCAGGCCCGCGGCTACTGGCAAGGGCGCATGCAGATGCGGCCATGGAACGTCTTCGTGGCGCAGGTCCTGCAGTTCCAGTGCCAGCTGAGCGGCGTTTTCGACGCCGGCAGCGGCGTCATCAAGCCGGCCGACGATTGCGCGGAATTGCGCCAACTGCTCGACAAGACCCGCCAGGAGCTGGAAGCACTGCAGAAAAAGTACAGCGAGAGTGCCGAGAAGATCATCAGTTCGTTTGGCGAAAAGCCGAACAAGAAAGCTGCGCAGGAGGCCGCGGGCGAAGCCAAGATCGCCTACGCCGAACTGTACGAGCTGAGCAACAAGCTGGCCGCCGCGAATCTCGGGCAGGGCGTCCTGCCGGCGCAGCGGATGCTGATCAACGCCGGTTTCATCGAGCTGCCGCCGGCCGGCTATCTGCCGGTGTCGGCCGGCAAGGTGGCGATCGAGGAACAGCTGTCACGGATGTTCGGCGAAGGCGTCGCCTTGCACTACCACGCGGTGCGCGCCGACGAGATCGCCCACTTGCTGGCCGAGGCGCAGCACCTGCAGCGCATTTCGCTGACCCGTGGCATCGTCCAGGCGGGCGAGCCCGAACAGGTCGAGATCTTCGTTCCCGACGGTCAGGTGGTCGACCTGCAGGTGCAGGCGGTCGGCACCTGGTGGCAGGTCGACATGCGGCTGATGGCGCTGTTCGTCTTCGATCTCGGGAGCAGTGAGCAGACCGGCGAGGCGGCGGCAGTAGCCACCGAAAGCGGCGCTGCGAATCTGGAACTGCTGCGCGGCGCCGAGCGTGCGACAGGCCTCGAGGGCGAGCAGCAATACACCACCGGCAACCGCGTCAACAGCCTGCTGCGTTCATTGACCCTGGCCGGGCTGGCGCGCACGGAAAGCCGCGCCAACGGCAGCTACGGGCTGACGCTGCTCACCGCCAGCGACCCGCAGCAAGCGGTCGAACTCGAGCAGACTGGTCGCGAGAAGGTCGCTGCCAGCGTTGCAACTGGCTTCAGCGTATACGTCGCCGGCGACGTCGGCGGCGACCCCTTCGATCTCGGGATCGGCGACGCCATCGACCTCAAGGCGGAACTGCGCGTGCTGGCCGGCGGCCGGGGAACCGCGACGATGATCACCGGCGAACTGACCCTCCTGGCACGCAAGCCACAGGGCGCCTATACCGAGTTGCTGGTGCAGGTCGATCTGGCGCTCGGCGACCGCAGTCCTTCCAGCGGCGAGGGCTCCGCGCCGCAAACCGCGCGCAGCTCGCTGAGCTTCACGATGCTGCGCCAGGGCAACGCTGCCGCGGCGGGCAGCTTCATCGTCGACGATCGCTATCACGATCCGAAAAATTCGCCGGTGTTCATCGATTGGGAGGAGACGCCGCGACGCGCCAGGCTGTCGGTGAACGCCGCCAGCGAAGCGCAACAGGTCGTGCTGCAGAAGATGGTACGGGCGATGATGATCAACACCAACACCGGTATCGCCAGCGGCACGGCGCTGTCGAAGCGCGAGCAACTGCTGGTGATGAACGCCCTGGCGACGATGCCGGCGGCGTCGAGCACGC
>DPSD01000651.1 GCA_003538495.1 Accumulibacter sp. | reverse complement strand
ATGCAGTACGAGCGCAACGAGACCGATTTTCGGCGCGGCACTTTCCGCGTTCGCGGCGACATCATCGACGTCTTTCCTGCCGAGCACGCCGAACAGGCGGTCCGCATCTCGCTGTTCGACGATGAAATCGATGGCCTGCAGCTGTTCGACCCGTTGACCGGACATCTGCAGAGCCGCTTGCTGCGGTTCACGGTATTTCCCTCATCGCATTACGTGACTCCTCGGGAGACCGTCCTGCGCGCGATTGAAGCGATCAAGCGGGAACTGACCGAACGCACCGCTTTCTTCCACGCCGAAGGGCGCCTGGTGGAAGCGCAGCGGATCGAGCAGCGCACCCGCTTCGACCTCGAAATGCTCGACCAACTCGGCTTCTGCAAGGGGATTGAAAACTATTCGAGGCACTTTTCCGGCCGCCAGCCCGGCCAGCCACCACCAACGCTGATCGACTATCTGCCGCCTGACGCGCTGATGTTCATCGACGAGTCGCACGTTTCGATCCCGCAGGTCGGCGGCATGTACAAGGGCGACCGATCGCGCAAGGAGAATCTGGTCAATTACGGCTTCCGGCTGGCGTCGGCGCTCGACAACCGGCCGCTGAAGTTCGAGGAATACGAGGCACTGCTGCGGCAGACCATTTTCGTTTCGGCGACGCCAGCCGAGTATGAACAGACGCATCAGGGGCAGGTCGTCGAGCAGGTCGTTCGCCCGACCGGCCTGGTCGACCCGCTGCTGATCGTCCGCCCAGCGTCCACCCAGATCGACGACCTGCTGTCCGAGATCAGACTCCGTGTCGGCCTTGGCGAGCGCGTGCTGGTGACCACGCTGACCAAGCGCATGTCCGAAGATCTGACCGAGTACCTCGGCGAACACGAAGTGCGCGTGCGCTACCTGCATTCGGACATCGACACCGTCGAGCGCGTCGAGATCATTCGCGACCTGCGCCTCGGCAGGTTCGACGTGCTGGTCGGCATCAACCTGCTGCGTGAAGGACTCGACATCCCGGAAGTCTCGCTGGTAGCCATCCTCGACGCCGACAAGGAAGGCTTTCTGCGCTCCGAGCGATCGCTGATCCAGACCATCGGTCGTGCCGCCCGACATCTCAACGGCACCGCCATCCTCTACGCCGATCGCGTCACCGGTTCGATGAGTCGGGCGATTGCCGAGACCGAAAGGCGCCGGATCAAGCAGCTCGCATTCAACGAAACGCATGGCATCGTCCCGAAAGGCGTCAGCAAGCGGATCACGGATATCATCGATGGCGTCTATGATGTCGACGACGCCCGCCGCGAACTCAAGGCCGCCCAGCAACAGGCCAATTACCAGGCGATGAGCGAGAAACAACTGGCGCGCGAGATCAAGCGACTCGAGAAAGAGATGCTCGAGTACGCGAAGAACCTCGAATTCGAGAAGGCCGCCGCCGCCCGCGACGAGTTGTTCCGCATTCGCCAGCAGGTCTTCGGAATCAGTGGCGCACACTCCAGCATCGCGTCTTCGTAACCGGGACTGCCCTACCAAAGACCGCCATGCCGGTATACTTGGTCGTGACGGCATGTTCCTTCGAGCACTGAAAACAGAACCGGCAACGCAGCGGCGCCCGCCGTGCAGACAGTTCTCGCATCGCGAAGGAAGTGCACGGGGGCACTGCGACTACTAATGAGGAGTTCGAAGATGACGGAGCAGACGTGGTGGCTGGTAGGCGTCGGCGCCGTGCTTGCCGCCGCGGTGATCGGATTCCTTTTGGGCCGCAGCAAGCTCGGCGGAGCAAACCAACGCGTCGACGCGCTTGAGGCAGAAATTTCGCGCCAGAAGGAAGAACTCGCTGGCTACAAGCGCGAGGTCGAGACCCACTTCGACAAGACGGCGAGCCTCGTTGCCTCGATGGCGGGCTCCTACAGGGAACTGTTCGAGCATCTTTCGTCAGGTCAAGAACAACTCTCCAGCGGCGCTGCGCGCCAGTTGGTCGGGGATCGTGCGGTCGGCCTGCTGGTGGGCGCGCCTGCCGCGGACGAAGCCAAGGATAGCTTGGCGGATACCCCCGAACCGCCTCAACCATCCCCCAGCAACGCGCTTGATCCTGAGGACTTGGCGCCTTCATCCGTCGCCGGCCAGCCGGAGCCCGGGAACGTCGCTGCCAAGGCGAACGCGGCGACGCCGGAGTCCGACACCGGCATCGCCAACGCATCTTCGCCGCTGCCAAACGAATTGACACCCGGCGACCAGAGCAAGCCGATAGCCGACAGGCAGGGCTCGCCGGTCGAAAAAGCCGGGGTGACAGCATCGAGCGGTCGCTGATCGCATTTGCCGCCAAGTGATCGGCAGCGCCGTCTTGCGCTTGCGCGTCTGCGCTTTCCGACACCAGACGGCGTCATGGCGGGTCAAGAAAGAAACCACGCGGGCGGTGAAATACAGGGGCGTGGCGCTTCGAGCCCCACCGGCAGCGGTTCGACCGGCAGCAGACTTGCACCGACGGCCATCTCCACCGACTGTCCAGTGCATCTTCGTCACGGCTCCGGATTCCGCACGCCGATTTCGAGCACCTCACCCTCGATCGCGCGAGCGTCAACAACCCGATGCAGCAAGGCATAGGGAACTCGCCAGCGTAGCCCCCCGCACAGCAGCGTCACGGTCTTGTCGTTGAGCCGGACGACCTTGCCGCTGCGTTCCCGCTGCTCGCGGTCAAGGAAACCGAGCACCTCACCGACCGCGACCTCGTTGCGGCCAAGTCCACGGCGCACCTGTTCGCGGATCTGGACATCGGCGCCGTCGAGGTTGATCGAGGCATAGGAAATCAACCAGCGCGTCTGCGTCGCGATGTCCAGCACCAGCGCCTGCTTGCGGCGCAACTCGATAATCCTCGCCTGGCAGGCGGCATTGGCCTGACTGTCGAAATACTCGACGACCTGACCGACGCGCAGCCGCCCGCGGACGGCGTCGACCCACTGCGGCTGGTCGAGGACCCGGTTGATCGCCGCCCGCATGCGGAACAGTTCGAAGGCCGAAGCCTGATTCAGCGCTTTGAGTACATCGGAGAAATTCATCCTCGCATCCCTCGCTAACAGCCCGGTAGCGGCTCCCGGAACAACCTGCCACCGCTCACGCGATCGCGGCCTGTAACACGTAGCCCAGAACCGAGCAGCCGGCGATGACCTCGATCACGTTGCGCTTGTAGCGGAACAGCGCCAGCGCCGCCAGGAGCGCGACCAGGGCTGAAAGCCCATCGAAGCTACCCGCGAAGCCACTCGGCCACAACACGTGGTAGCCGAGGAAGATCGCCAGGTTGAAGATCACGCCGACGACCGCCGCGGCGATCGCGGTCAGCGGCGCGGTGAATTTCAGGTCGTCGTGCGTAGACTCGACCAGGGGCCCGCCGGCGAGAATGAACACGAAGGAGGGCAGGAAGGTGAACCAGCTGACCAGCGCGGCGGCGGCTGCCCCGGCCAGGAAGAGGTTTTCGGGGCCGAAAACCGCCTTGACGTGGCCACCGACGAAACCGACGAAGGCCACCACCATGATCAGCGGCCCGGGCGTCGTTTCGCCGAGCGCCAGCCCGTCGATCATCTGGGTCGCGGTAAGCCAGCCGTACTCGCCGACCGCGCCCTGGTAGACGTAGGGCAGCACCGCGTAAGCGCCGCCGAAGGTGAGCAGCGCGGCTTTGGTGAAGAACCACGCCATTTGCGGCAGCTTGTGCTGCCAGCCGAAGACGGCGATCAACAGGGTCATCGGCAGCAGCCAGAGCAGGACACCGACGAGGGCGACGCGCGCCAGCCGTGGCCACCGGAATACGGCATGCGGTGGCGGTGGCGTGTCGTCGTCGATCAGCGCCGTGGCGAAAGACCGTGCCGCCTTGCCGTGACCACCGCCCGCCGTGCACTTGTCGGGGGCGATCCTGCCGCCTAAGAAGCCAATCAGTGCGGCAGCGGCGACGATCGCCGGGAACGGCAGGTCCAGCACGAAGATGGCGATGAAGGAGGCCACGGCCACCGCCCACAGGAACTCGTTCTTCAGGGCGCGCGAACCGATGCGTTGAGCCGCGTGCACGACGATCGCGGTCACCGCTGGCTTGATGCCGTAGAACAGACCGGTGACCATTGGGGTCGCGCCAAAAGTGAGGTAGATCCACGACAGGGCAATCAGGATGAACAGCGAAGGCAGCACGAACAAGGCGCCGGCGACAATGCCGCCCGCGGTACGGTGCAGCAGCCAGCCGATATAGGTGGCCAGTTGCTGAGCTTCTAGTCCTGGCAACAGCATGCAGTAGTTGAGGGCATGCAGGAAACGCCGCTCGGAAATCCAGCGGCGCTTCTCGACCAACTCCTGATGCATGATCGCGATCTGCCCGGCAGGCCCCCCGAAGCTGACAAAACCGAGCTTGAGCCAAAACAGCAAGGCTTCCCGAAAACCGGCTGGCGCGGGACCAGCGTCGTGGCCTTCGGAGCGGGCGACTTGCCTGACTTTCGGGTTGTCCATCGCGCGAGCGGCGTCTTCGAGAAGAAGGACAGCAGTGTAGCGAACCTATGGTCGCCCGGGGTTGGAAATTGGTTCTCGTCGACCACGGCGGCCATCGTCCCGCCGTGCCCTGCATCGAAGACTCCAGCCCGGTCGTATTGACATATCCTATCCTGGTGGATAGGATAAAGCGCATGACTGCACACCCGTCGCATCCGGAAATCGTCAAGCGGCTGAAGCGCGCTGAAGGCCACCTCAGGAGCATCGTCACGATGCTCGAGGATGATCGCGACTGCCTGGCGATTGCGCAGCAACTGCAGGCGGTCGAGCGCGCCGTCGCCAGCGCCAAGAAGGCGCTGGTGCACGATCACATCGATCATTGCCTGGAGCACGCGGTGCGCGAGGGTTCGCGCAGCGCAGACGATGCCATCCACGAGTTCAAGGAACTCACCAAGTACCTGTAACCATCTGGCAAGGACCTGACATGCGCAGCACCGACCTCTCACCCTGGACCCACACGCACGTCTTCGACGAAGGCAATCTCGCGGCCGAGAAGGGCACCCGTCTGGTAATGCTGATCACCGCGCTGACGATGGTCGTCGAAATCACCGCCGGCTGGTGGTTCAACTCGATGGCCTTGCTTGCGGACGGTTGGCACATGAGCTCACACGCCGTCGCGATCGGTCTTTCCGCCCTCGCTTACGCGACCGCGCGACGCTATGCGCACGACCATCGCTTTACTTTTGGCACCTGGAAAATCGAGGTTCTGGCCGGATTCGCCAGCGCCATATTTCTGCTCGGCGTCGCGGCGGTGATGGTCGCCGCGTCGGTCGAGCGCATCATTTCGCCGCAGGCGATTCAGTTTACCGAAGCGATCGTCGTCGCGGCGCTCGGTCTGGCGGTGAATGTGGCGTGCGCGCTGATTCTCAACGGCGCACACGACCATGGCCATTCACACGGACACGATCACGGGCATCACCATGCGCAGCGCGATGATCACGCCAGCCACGCCGACCAACACGGGCATGCGAGTCACGACCTCAATCTGCGGGCAGCCTACCTGCACGTGGTGGCCGACGCGGCGACCTCCGTGCTGGCCATCGTCGCACTGCTCGGCGGCATGCTCTACGGCTGGGACTGGCTGGACCCGGTGATGGGAGTCGTCGGAGCGATCCTCGTCGCACGCTGGGCGATCGGGCTGATCCGCGATACCAGCCGGGTGCTGCTCGACTGCGAGATGGATCACCCGGTGGTCGAGGAAGTTCGCCAGGCCATCGCCGAACACCACGTCTGGCCGACCAGCCCTCAGATCGTCGATCTGCACGTCTGGCGAGTCGGCCGTGAGAAGTTTTCGGTAATCGTCAGCCTGACCACCGCCGATGCCAGCGTAACGCCGGCAGCAGTCAGGCGGGTTCTCGCGCAGCACGACGAACTGGCACACGTCTCGGTGGAGGTCAATCGCGTCTGAAGCCGCGGCGAAGGAGGCTGCTGCCCGGCCATCGCCGCGTAGCGCCCCACCCCGCTGATCAACCGGCCAGCGACGAAGGCAGCCGCGCCCGGCCCGGAAAGGCCCGCCCTACCCCACCACTGCGCGCCCGGTCGGCTTACTCGGCTGGAAACCCTGCCCGCAACTGGGCGACGATCCATTGCGCCTCGGCCTCGGTAAGGAAGCGATGCCAGGGCGGCATTGGCGTACCCGGCCGCCCCCCATGAATGGTGGCGACCATCGAGTCGACCGGCTTGTCGCGCAGCGCCTCGGGCGTCAAGGCGGGGCCAAGTCCGCCCTGCAACGTCATTCCGTGGCACGAACCGCAATCCTGGCGAACGAGGTGGACGAGCTGTTTCTGTCGTTCCGGAGACGGTTCGGCCGGCGCCAGGACGGCTTCGGCAAGCGCCACGGGAGAGGCGACCAGCAGCAACAGGGCAAACACAGAGGGCATGGCGAGAAACTCGATTGGGTGGCTGCTGCGACACAAAATCGCAGGCAGGGAAGCTGGCAAGCTGACCGGCGATCGGCGGTCTCGGCAGCCGCTCAGCTCGAGCCAATTCTATCCGAAGAAGCGAGAGCCGCGCCTGCCTGCGCCAGCCGATCATCGACGACACGGACCAGGAACCCGGTGAAGACCGTCGATTGCCCGAGCCACTGGCTCGCACAGAGATCTCCCGAGCCGCGGGTCGAAGTCGAATCTAGGGGAAACTGTGGCACGCAGGAGCAGGCAATGGCGCGGCTCCCTGTATCATGTCGCCTTCGCCATGCAGCGAATCATTCGCCACCGCGGGTAATGCGTCAGCGGAAAACGAGCCACCCGGTGCTCATGAAACCGGTACACTCCCGACGTCGCGTCACTGCCCGACAAACGGCAGGCTGCCGGGGTATCCGCAAGCTGTGAGGAAGGAACGGTACAGGATCGGCACCCGACAACCCGCCCTTCGGCCCGCTTGCCGAACTCGCAGCTGGCTTGTCGGGAAGTGCCTCGGTGGTCGACAGCGCGCGCTAGCCGAAAAGGATTTTCTTGCAATGACAATTTTGGGAACTCTCCGACGACTTGTCGGATTCGGCCAGGCCGACCAATCCAAACCCTCTCTTCCAGAGACCGCCGCCTCCCCCGGCATCGATTTGGGCGCTGAGCACAGAAAATGGATTGCTCTCGGCGATGAGGGACGGTTTTTCGAAGCCATCAATCTATGCCTGGCGACGGTCAGCGATCCCGACGAACACTTTCTCTCCTCGTCGTTTCTCGGTTATGCCTATTTTCAGACAACAAAATACGATCTGGCGATCAAACACTTGGAAATCGCCCTCAAGAAGAACCCCGGTGATTATTACGCGGCATTTTTTCTTGCCAACGGCCTGAAGGCAGTGGGAAGCAAGCAGGAGTCGCTGGCGTGGTTTACCGCTTGCTTCAGGAACCATCCCAGCCATGCGGAGGAAATATGTGATGCCGCCATGCAGACCGCTCTGGAAATCCCGAAAACGGAAGAAAGCACAAGCTTTTTCAAAGAGTTCCAGGCGGCGGCAGAAGCCGATCTCGTTTCGTCACGGCAGGTCGAGAAGTTCCTTTTTTTCCAGGGCCGGGACGCCGAGTTGCTGGAAAAGCTCAATGATGATGCAAATGTCGACAGCACTCGCGTGGAGTTTAGGCGCATCCGCTCGGTAGCGGACTGGGCCGCCAGCGGACATGGCCTGATTCGCCCGCTTGGCGCGGCTGAAGTGATTCATTTCGTGACCCCTCCGGCCAACGGACAAACAGCACACCAGAAAGTATTGGTTGAAGCCGGCGAGCCGTATGTTGCCGAAATACCGGATGCGTCGATCGTCGGCGGTTCGAGCCTGATCTTCGTCGAGCGGGATGTCGTTCTGTCCGACCTGTTGGCCGACAAGCGATACGGACGTTATGCCAGCCTCCAGTACGACAAGTCCGTGGCTGCGCAACGCCGCGATGCGCTTCTGACAAGGTCGGTTGATGCCGGGGAACGAATCGCTGAGGGGATCATGTTGTCCGGACTTGCCAGCGAATGTTATGGCCACTGGTTTGCCGAATTCCTGCCCAGGTTGGTCCATCTGGAACAACATCCCCGGTTCGCCGAAATTCCGATCATCGTTGACGAGGCGATGCCGGCGTCGCATTATGACTTTCTGCGTGCGCTGGTGGCCAACCCCTTGCACATTGTGGCGCGAGGGGCGGCGCTGGAGGTCGGAACCCTGATCGTCGCACCGACCATGACTTTCTTTCCGGTGGAGCTGTTTGCCGACCATGCCGTCCCGGCAGAACACCAGGCATCATGGACTGTCGGCGCGCTGCGTTATATCGGCGACCGGATAAGGGCTCGCTTCGGCGAATGCGCCAACGCCTCCGGGCGAATTTTCCTGTCGCGCAAGAACAGCACCTGGCGCCGCTTGCTCAATGAACAGGAAATCCTCGACGATTTGCAGTTGCTTGGCTTCCGGGCGGTATATCTTGAAGAGTGCAGCTTCGAGGAGCAGGTGCGAATCTTTCAGGGCGCCGAATTTGTCGTGGCACCGAACGGTTCCGCGCTGAACAGTCTCGTTTTTGCGCGTCCCGATGTGAAGGCACTGATCATTGGCCAGAGGAATCATTTCAATTGGGGGGGCTGGCTGGGACCGATGATGGATCTGGGCTACTCGCCCGTCTTTCTCTCGGGGGAACCGGTAGGGGATGAAGGAAACAAGCATTCGGACTATGAAATCCCCGTAGCCGAAGTGCGTCAGACCATTCTGAAAATGCTCGAGAGATAGCCATCGTCATGGACAGGCCTATTTTCGTAACGCAACCCTATCTTCCCCCGCTGAAAGAATTCATTCCCTACCTGGAGCAGATCTGGAGCAACAAGATACTGACCAATTGCGGGCCGTTCCATCAGCAACTTGAGCAGGCGCTGTGCGAACACCTTGGCGTTAACCATATCTGCCTGTTTACCAACGGCACCATTGCCCTGGTCACGGCCCTGCAGGCGCTACGGATCACCGGTGAAGTGATCACGACGCCCTACTCCTTCGTCGCCACCTCGCATTCCCTGCTCTGGAACGGCATCAAACCGGTGTTCGTCGACATTGACCCGAGCACCCTCAACCTTGATCCGACGATGATCGAAGCAGCGATCACGCCGCAGACCACGGCCATCATGCCGGTGCATTGCTACGGACACCCGTGTGATGTCGAGGCCATTCAGAAGATCGCCGACAACTACAATCTGAAGGTGATCTACGACGCGGCGCACGCTTTTGGCGTGCAATGCGATTGCGGCAGCGTTCTCATGCACGGCGATTTGTCGGTCTTGAGCTTCCATGCCACCAAGGTATTCAATACCTTCGAAGGCGGAGCAATTGTCTGTCCCGATGCCAAGACCAAGGTGCGCATCGACCAACTGAAGAACTTCGGCCACGTCGGCGAAGTCACCGTGGTCGCGCCGGGCATCAACGGCAAAATGAGCGAATTCAACGCGGCACTCGGTTTGTTGCAGCTCAAGTACATCGACCGCGCGCTGGCGCGACGCCAGGAGATCGACGCCGCGTACCGCGAACGGCTGCGTGGCGTGAAGGGGATTCACTGCCTGGGGGACGCCGGCGAGAAGGTCGCCAATCATGCGTATTTTCCGATTCTGGTCGATACCCACTACCCGATCAGTCGCGACGAGCTCTACCAGAGGCTGAAGGACAACGGGATCCATCCTCGTCGCTATTTCTACCCGTTGATATCGGAGTTTTCCATGTATCGTGGTCTTCCCTCCGCGCACCGAGACCATCTCCCGGTGGCTACCGCGGCGGCGCAGGCAGTCCTTTGTCTGCCAATCTATCCGGACCTGGAGATGGCGGTAGTCGATACCATTACCCGCTTCATCGCGGATCAGTGAGCGTGAGCACAGGGCAAGCAATTGGCCGTCCTGGCCTGACGGGCGCGAGACGATGAGGCTGGCGATCATGCAGCCGTATTTCCTCCCGTATATCGGCTACTTCCAGTTGATCTCGGCGGTCGATCAGTTCGTCGTGTACGACAATATCAAGTACACCAAGAAGGGATGGATCAATCGCAACCGGCTGCTGCAGAACGGGACTGACGTGATCTTCTCGCTGCCGCTGAAGAGCGGTTCGGATTCTCTTGACGTCCGCGAGCGCGAACTCGCTGCCGATTTCAGGCGCGACAGGTTGCTCAACCAGTTCACGGCAGCGTATCGACGCGCGCCGTATTTCGAGCAGACCTACTTCCTGCTCGACCAGATCGTTCGCCACGACCAGGCCAACCTGTTTCGCTACCTTCACCATTCGCTCGTCCGGACCTGCGAGCACCTGGGGATCGGCACCTCGATCAGGGTCTCTTCCGGAATTGCCATCGATCATCGCCTGAAGGGTCAGGCAAAGGTGCTTGCGCTGTGTACGGCGCTTGGCGCCAGCACCTACGTAAACGCCATCGGCGGTATCGATCTATATTCCCGCGAGGCATTTCGCGAGCGCGACCTGGACCTCAGGTTCATCAGGTCGAAGCCCTTCGAGTACCCACAGTTGGGTGACGCCTTCGTACCGTGGCTGTCGATCATCGACGTGCTGATGTTCAATCCGCTCGACGCCGTTCAGGCTTGCGTCGCCAGCAACCATGAGTTGATTTGAAGCATGTTCAAGTGGAAGAAGTTGGGCAAGGTGTTCACCCCGCAGGAAGTGGCCGGCCGCAGCTGGCTGCAGGAGTTTGCGCAAGCCCCGGCAAGCCTGCTGTTCGACGATTTCGTGCGCATCTACTTCTCCTGCCGTCCGCCGGCAGATGCCAACGGCCAGTACGTGAGTTACTCGGCCTTTGTCGACCTGGATCGCGCCGATCTGTTCAAGCTGCGCCGTGTCGCCGGGCAGCCGATCCTCGGCCTGGGCGGCCTTGGCGAGTTTGATGAATTCGGCACCTACCCGGTTTCGCCCATCCGCGACGGTGACCAGCTGCGGGTCTACTACGCCGGCTGGACGCGTTGCGAATCGGTCCCGTTCAACGTCGCCATCGGCGTAGCCAGCAGCCGCGACGGCGGCGAGACTTTCAGAAAACACGGCAGTGGCCCGGTGCTGTCGTATTCGCCGGACGAACCCTTCGTGTTGAGCGGCCCGAAGATCCGTCGTTTCGACGATGTCTGGTACCTGTGGTACATCGCCGGCCGCAAGTGGAAGGTGGTCGACGGGCGTCCGGAACCGGTCTACAAGATTCGCATGGCGAGTTCCAACGACGGCATTCACTGGCACAAACTGAACAAGGACCTGATCGAGAGCCGCATCGAAGAAGATGAGGCACAGGCCAGCCCGGACGTTTTTTTTGCCAACGGCCGGTATCATATGTTCTTCTGCTACCGCTACAGCAGTCACTACCGCGGCAAGGAGAACGGCTATCGCATCGGCTATGCCTCCAGCAGCAACCTGACCGATTGGCTGCGCGACGATACCAGGGCCGGTATCGACGTTTCGGACGAAGGCTGGGATTCCGAAATGATCAGCTATCCGCACGTTTTTGAAGTCGATGGCCAGACCTATCTGGCCTACCTCGGCAATCAGGTCGGCCGGCATGGTTTCG
This sequence comes from Accumulibacter sp., assembly GCA_003538495.1. The sequence continues at coordinate 6,699 of DPSD01000651.1, read as the reverse complement.
GTCTGGCCGTTCTCGATGGCAAGCTGGAGTAAGCGATGGGCGCCATGCGGTGGAACAAACTCGGCAAGATATTCGATCCGACGCACTACAAGCTGCCGAACGATTGCGTGCAGTTCGCCCAGGCGCCGCAGGCGCTGGTATTCGACGACTTCGTGCGGGTCTATTTCTCGACCCGCGCGGTGGACCCGGGCAACGGCAAGTACCTCAGCCATATCGCCTTTGTCGACCTGCGGAAGAATCTGCGCGAGGTGATCCGGGTCTCCGACAAGACGGTGATCCCGCTCGGCGGCCTGGGCTGTTTCGACGAACACGGCATCTTTCCGATGAGCGTCATGCGCCACGGTGACGCAGTGTACGCCTACACCTGCGGCTGGAACCGCAGAGTCTCGGTGTCCGTCGATACCGCCATCGGGTTGGCGATCAGTCGCGATGACGGCCTCACTTTCGAGCGCATCGGGGACGGGCCGGTGCTGGCAGCGTCGCTGCACGAGCCCTGCCTGGTCGGCGATGGTTTTGTGAAGCTGATCGGCGGCGTCTTTCATATGTGGTACATCTTCGGTACCGGCTGGAAGAAGTTCGCGGCGGACGAAGCGCCGGATCGGACCTACAAGATCGGCCATGCGGTGTCCAGCGATGGCGTCGAGTGGGTCAAGGAAGAGGCGCGCCAGATCATCGCCAACCGCCTCGGTGCCGACGAAAGCCAGGCGCTGCCGACGGTGGTCGAAATCGACGGCCGGCAGCATATGTTTTTCTGCTACCGCCAATCTTCCGACTTCCGGAAGAACAGGGAGCGCGCCTATCGCATCGGTCACGCGTGGTCGGACGATCTGTTGAACTGGACGCGCGACGACGAGGAGCCGCTGCTCGACGTCACTCCGGGAGACTGGGATGCGGAGATGTTGTGCTATCCGCACGCGTTCGAATGCGACGGCGAGGTGTACCTGCTCTATAACGGCAACGAATTCGGACGCCACGGTTTTGGCCTGGCCGTCTTGGAACGATAAGCGCCGTGGTCGACTTTCGACGCAACACCGCGTCGGCAGCGCAGATCGCCGAACACCTGGGCCGCTGCGATGCCGACTTCGTGCCGCCCCTGAGCGCCCGCGTCGACATCGGCTCGTATGCGGAAAAGATTGCCAGCAAAGCAACCCGGTTCGAGGCGTGGGCGGACAGCGTGCTGCTCGGGTTGGTGGCGGCGTACTGCAACGACCGGGAACACGGCATCGCCTACATCACCAGCGTCAGCGTGCTGAGAGCGTGGACCGGCCAGGGCGTAGCCGCACGCCTGCTCGATCAGTGCGTCGAACACGCGCTGGCATCGGGTCTGCGGCAGGTCAGTCTCGAGGTGGCGAGCGACAATACGCCGGCCATCAACTTGTACGAAAAGAGCGGTTTCGTCGCCGGCCGGACCGGCACGCCTTTTCTTGGTATGGATATCTACTTGAACAACGGGCCAGAGCATGAACAGCAAGCGTGACTACAACGTCGAGATCAAGGACACGAACGACCACAGATACGCCTACGGATTCGACTTCGAGGTGATGCACCCGTACATGATCCGGTCGTTCGAGCCATTCTTCAGGGACGGAAGCCTGCTCGAACTGGGGAGCTTCAAGGGCGATTTCACGAGGCGATTCCTGCCCTATTTTGACGACGTCACCTGCGTCGAAGCGTCGGACGTGGCGGTCGCCGAAGCCCGAGGCAAACTGGGCGACCAGGTGACTTTCGTCAATGCGCTGTTCGAGAATGCGGTGCTGCCCAGACGTTACGACAATATCGTCCTGACGCACGTCCTGGAACACCTCGACGATCCGGTGGCGGTGCTGAAGCGGATCAACGACGAATGGCTGGCGGAAGACGGCCGCTTCTTCCTGGTCTGTCCCAACGCCAACGCGCCTTCCCGACAGATTGCCGTCAAGATGGGACTGATCACGCATAACGCCGCGGTCACCCCGGCCGAGGCCGAACACGGCCACCGCTGCACCTACACCCTGGATACCCTTGAGCGCGATGCCGTTGCCGCCGGGCTGCGGGTCCAGCACCGTTCCGGGGTTTTCTTCAAGGCGCTGGCCAACTTTCAGTGGGATCGCCTGCTGCAGACCGACATCATTTCCAGGGAATATCTCGACGGCTGCTACAAGCTTGGCCAGCAATACCCGGATCTCTGTTCGAGTATCTTCCTGATGTGCGAACGCGGGGAGATCGAATGAAGATCTCGTTTGTTGTCGCCGTCTATCACAACGAGGGTGCTCTGGCCAAGACGCACGAAAAGATCCGCTCGGTGTTTGCCGGCGACCTCGCCGAGCACGAGTACGAAATCGTCTTCGTAGACGACGGCTCGAAAGACGGATCGCTGCAGGAGATCCTGAGCCTGCGGGAGCAGGATCCCTGTGTCAAGGTGATCACCTTCACCCGCAACTTCGGTCAGATGGCGGCGATGCTGGCTGGCTTCCAGGAAGCCACCGGTGACGCCGTGATCAACATCTCGGCCGACCTCCAGGACCCGGTAGAGCTGATTCCCCAGGTGGTCGAGAAGTGGCAGGGAGGCGCCGAGATCGTCATCTGCTACCGGACCGATCGCGCCGATACGCTGGCGGCAAAGCTGTTCTCCCGATTCGCCTATGCCGTGCTGCGCATGTCCCTGCCGCAGATACCGCCTGGCGGCTTCGATTTCGTGCTGATGGACAGGAAGGTGATGGACGCCTTCAATGCGATCGACGTCAGGCATCGCTTCTTCCAGGGCGACCTGTTGTGGACCGGCTACCGCACCTGCTTCATCCCCTACGTTCGTCTGAAGAGAACCATCGGCAAATCGCAGTACAACTTCGGGAAGAAACTGAAGAACTTCCTTGACGCCGTTCTTGACGCGTCGTACCTGCCGATCCGGTTCATCTCGCTGGTGGGCGTAATCACTTCGCTGCTCGGCGTCCTGTACAGCGTCAGCATCGTCATCAGCTGGTTGCGCGGAGAAACACCGTTCGCGGGGTGGGCGCCGATCATGATCGCCGTCCTGCTGGTCGGCGGACTGATCATGGTCATGCTCGGGGTAATCGGCGAATACGTCTGGCGGATCAACGAGGAAGTGAGGAAGCGGCCGAACTACGTCGTCAGGAACAAGTTCCTGTGAGCGAGACGCTAGAGTACACGATGATCGACGGGATCAAGTGCTTCAGCCCCGACGTCGCCAAGGACTACACCGACTACCCTGACGGCGGTTTCGACCTGACCGACAGCAACGCCGAAAACAGCTTCTGGGTGAGTTCGAGAAACCGCCTGTTCAAAAGGATTGTCAATCGCTACCGGTCGCCGACGGGCAAGACCCGGTTCCTGGAAATCGGCTGTGGTACCGGCGACTTCATCCAGCAGATCGTCGAACACGACGATTTCGAGATCACCGGCTCGGAGGTCTACCTGAAGGGTCTGGTCTACGCCAGGAAGAATCTCCCCGGCGTAGACTTCGTCCAGTTCGACGTGACCCAAGGAAGGATTGGCGAGCAGTTCGACATGATCGTGGCGTTCGATGTCCTCGAACACATTGACAACGACCGCACCGCGATCGCCAATATCAGCGAGATGCTCCGTCCGGGGGGAGTGCTGGTCGTTTCCGTCCCGCAGCACATGTTCATGTGGGGAGAACTCGACGAAATCGTCAAGCACAAGCGCCGCTACTCGCGGCGCGAACTGCTTGGCAAGCTTGCAGAAAGTGGTCTCGAGACGCGGCGCTGTACATCGTTCGTATTCACCTTGTTTCCGTTGATGTATGTGTCGCGACTGCTCGACAAGCAGCGCGACCCGTCTCACTCGGATGAAGTCGCACTGGCCAGAAGAGTCACCTTCCCGCGCGTGCTGAATTGGTTCCTTGATCGCTTCATGCGCCTGGACGAGGCGCTTATCACGCTTGGTTTCTCGCTCCCTTTTGGTGGAACACTGCTGGTTGTAGCCCGGAAAAACTGATCTCCCACGCCAAGTGGTTCTTTGCAATCCACTCCATGCCGGCCCGCGAAATCTGGACTGCCGCCTGTCTGCGCTGCGGCACGGCGCCAACCCGGCGTGACAGACAAGAAACGATGAATCAACTCAGAATAGAAGTCACCAAATTCACGCTGGTCGGTGCGGCAAACTTTGTACTCACGTTCATTGTCTTTTCCGTGATGTTGAAGGTGATGGCGATCAATCACCTGATTTCGCTGGCCGCGGCCTGGTTTCTTGGCATGATTTTTTCTTACGTGGCAAATTTTGTCTGGGTGTTCAAGCCGGACAAAACGATTCAGTTTCGCAGCAGATTTGTCAAATTTCTGTCGACGGGACTGCTGTCATTGGTGCTGAACATGCTGGCCCTGGACTATCTGGTTAACAGCACTCATCTGGATCCATTTTATGTCCAGCTCTTGCTGATTCCTCTGGTTGTGATCTTCAATTTCACTGCAACCAAATTCTGGTCCCTGCGCTGACTCGCCGATCCGCGCAAGACCTGTTCTACTTATCATGAATCCTGCAGATCAGCACAAGGCAGTTCCTGGGAAATGGCTTTCCAGCACTGATCATGCAGCCTGGGCGCGATTCGTAACAGCACGCTGTTGCCACCTGCATTCTGCGTCTGGCCGCTGGATCGTGATTTGGACACCGCCGGCAAAACCTGTTGCCTGTTGCCGACCAAGCATGCCGCCACCAACAGCTGCATATCAGCACTCGACAGTGGATTCTTCCGTGACGGGTAACCTCATTGCTCAAACCCCCGGCCGCAGCACTCTACTTCGAGCTTGAATTGGCGCCATGAAAAATCACCACGATTATTTACATAAGCTTCCGATAGCTTTCCTAGCTATTATTTTATTCTGTACCCTCGCGTCCATTATTTGGGCATCAGGCCGAAGCTTTGGTTTATCTGACGAAGGTCTCTATCTATTGGCGGCAAGATATCCCGAAGAAATACGGGAAAATGTCTCTGCCACCTATTTGTACACGGGGTTTATATTCCGACTGGCGAACTACGATGTTGCAATGTTCCGAATTTTTGGACTGGCACTAATAGTACTGTCCGCGTGTGTGTTTTGGTGCGGATATTGCAAATTCACATCTTCCTATCTAAAAAGCGTCGCGGAAATCAGATATTTTCGTCTGCTATCGTTCTGCTTCATTCAGACTGGCGGCCTTTTATACTATCAGTGGTCGTTAGCCACACCGTCTTATTACACTCTCACATCAGTAGCCGTTAATGCTTTTTCAGGCGCCCTGCTGTTTGGACTGGGTGCGCAAGCAAGCCGGACCGGATGGCGACTCGCTTTCTTGTCATTTTTGCTCGCTGGTCTCCTGATTGGATTCGCCGCTTTCGTCAAGTTCCCGACTGGTTTTGTCTTGCTACTCCTGTCGGTAGTTGTCGTTGGCAGCTGGAAATCATTATCCAGTCCAGATCGGTTGATTTTTGCGTTGGCAATTCTTTCCGGCTTTGGCTTTTGGGTTATTGGGCACTTTGTCTTCGTGGACTCTCTTGAAACAACTTGGAACCTGTTCCGGACCGGCTGGGAGCTATATCAAACGCTCGGAAGACATGCCCCAAGAGAAAAACTGCTTGCCTATCCAACTGACTTGATTGTATTCACGATTTCAGCCTTGAAGAATTACTCGTATTGCTACGTGATACTGATTGCTCTGTTGATATTCAATAGAACTAGAAAGTTCAGTCTTGATGATGCCCGCTTTCGTTTTTACCGTGGCGCAATTGCGTTTGTATTGACCTTGGCCGTCTTGCTTTCCCTGGAGGCGGGAATATTTGTGAATGATCAACAAAGGTACAAATCAGGCGAGCTTGGGCTGACGCAGTTCTATGTCTCGTTTTATTTAGCCTGGATACTGTTGCTGGTCGCAATACATGACCTTTTGAACCGCTTGAGAATGGAGCAACAATCTCCCGTGACCTTTGCCACATTTGAGTATCGGGCGATACTACTGTTTCTTATGCTTCTGCCGATCGCAGCAGCCATCGGCACATCAAATCCTATTTATAATGTTGCATCTTTTTATGCCGTGCCTTGGTTTGGGATAATTTTTTTCTTGCTTGCAGTTTTGGTCATACGCCTCCGATTTGATTACAGACTGCTAACTTTATCGGTGCTATTGCTGAGCTAGTTCAGTGCCAGCCAAACAATTCGGGGAAGTATTTTCGCTCCGGCTCTATTACCATCCCCGGGGCTGACTTTGATGGATCAGACCATTCCGACTGCAGTGGGGTTTCCGTCCAGCTCTGTCAAGCTAGACGTAGAGACGCATCAATTGATTACGGAACTCGGGAAAATGGCAAGGATCGGCGGGTTCCGTCCCGGCGATGACATAATCGCGGTCAGTTACATGCCGGGAATAGTATTCGCGTTGGGAGGGCGATCTCCGGGGCATCCTGCATTTCTTTTGTGGGACAAAAATTATCTCAACTATAGTAAAATCGCCATTCAGTTGTCAGACCTGAGTCGGCGAAGGAAGGCGCTTCTGCTCATCAACAGCGACTTGACGGAGGACTCCCTACGGGATTTGCTCAATAGCGGCGGACTTGACTATCCGTCTCGGTACCGACGAATTGGGGGTATAACGGCTTTCGGGACTGATTACACGCTTTATCGGCCCGTCGACTGAACCAGCCAGCGTATGGGAAATTGAATGACTGTTCCGCGAAGTAATAAGCAGCTGCAACGGTGTCCGGCTTGAATT
>DPSD01000633.1 GCA_003538495.1 Accumulibacter sp. | reverse complement strand
CGGGACCTGCCTTTGCGTCTGGCCGAGTTTGGTTCCTGCCATCGCAACGAGCCGTCAGGGGCCTTGCACGGCATCATGCGCGTGCGCGCCTTTGTCCAGGATGACGCCCACATCTTCTGTACGGAAGCGCAGGTACTCTCGGAGACCACCGCTTTCATCGACCTATTGCAGCAGGTCTATGCCGATTTCGGCTTCCATGACATTCTCGTCAAACTGTCGACCCGCCCCGACAAGCGGATCGGGTCGGATGCGGTCTGGGACCGCGCGGAAGTGGCTCTGGCCGAGGGGCTCGATGCCAAGGGACTGAGCTACGAGGTGCAGGCAGGCGAAGGCGCGTTCTATGGTCCGAAGATCGAATTTTCGCTGCGCGACTGCCTTGGCCGGGTCTGGCAGTGCGGCACCCTGCAGCTTGATTTCGCCCTGCCGGAGCGCCTCGACGCGCACTATGCCGGGGAGGACAACGAGCGGCACATCCCGGTCATGTTGCACCGGGCGATCCTCGGGTCGCTGGAGCGTTTTATCGGCATCCTCATCGAACATTATGCTGGTGCCATGCCTCTGTGGCTGTCGCCGATGCAGGCGGTGGTGCTGAATATTTCAGAGAAGCAGGGCGAGTACGCCACACGGGTGGCGTCCAGTCTGCGGGCTGCCGGCTTGCGGGTCGAGGCGGATTTGCGCAACGAAAAAATTACCTATAAAATACGAGAACATAGCTTGAACAAGCTGCCCTATCAGATCGTCGTTGGCGACAAGGAAGTGGCAGCAAACCTGGTGGCCGTGCGCACACGCGGTGGTCGGGATCTCGGACAAATGTCGATCGAGGCTCTGACCGGGCGACTTCTTGATGAAGTTGCCGCGCGAAGTGGCACGGTCTAACTTTTGTAACCACAAGGAGCGGAGCCATCGCACTGCAAAAGGCGCAACGCGTTAACGGAGAAATCAACGCACCGGAAGTCCGTCTCGTCGGGGAGGATGGCGAGGCATTGGGAGTCATGAGTGCCAGGGAGGCGTTGTCGCTGGCCGAGGAAGCGGGGCTCGACCTGGTCGAGATCGCCCCGATGGCGCGACCGCCGGTTTGCCGGATCGTCGATTTCGGCAAATTCAAGTACCAGGAGCAGAAGCGCCAGCACGAACAGCGCCAGAAGCAGAAACAGGTGCAGGTCAAGGAAGTCAAGTTGCGTCCGGGTACCGACGAGAACGACTACCAGATCAAGCTGCGCAACATGACGCGCTTCCTCGAAGAAGAAGACAAGGTCAAGGTCACTTTGCGTTTTCGTGGCCGGGAAATGGCGCATCAGGATATCGGCATGCGGCAGATCGAGCGCATCCGGGCCGACCTGCAGGAAGTCGCGCTGGTCGAGCAGATGCCCAAAATGGAAGGCCGTCAGATGATCATGGTGCTGACGCCGAGCAAGAAGAAGTAGCAGTAGCTGTCGAGGCAAGTCCTCGCAGCAATGACAAGTGCTGTCGGGTTCGAAGAGCTCCCGTCGGGAGACACCTGGCAACATGTTTATAAGCGGAGCATAAAATGCCCAAGATGAAGACCAAGAGTGGAGCGAAAAAGCGCTTCACGGTCGCTCCCAGCGGCCGTATCAAGCGCTCGCATGCGTTCAAGCGGCACATTCTCACCAAGAAGGACACCAAGACCAAACGCCAGCTGCGCGGGATGACCGAAGTGCACGCTGCGGACAAGGCCATGGTTCGTTCCATGCTGCCCTACGCTTGAGGAGATAAGAGATGCCCAGAGTCAAACGTGGTGTAACCGCGCACGCGCGCCACAAGAAAATCCTCGCCCTTGCCAAGGGCTATCGCGGTCGTCGCAAGAACGTCTATCGGGTCGCCAAGCAGGCGGTGATGAAGGCCGGTCAGTACGCCTACCGCGACCGTCGGCAGCGCAAACGTCAATTCCGCAGCCTCTGGATCGCGCGCATCAACGCCGCCGCCAGGGAGCTCGGCATGAAGTACAGCACCTTCATGAACGGCCTCAAGAAGGCGCAGATCGAGGTGGACCGCAAGGTTCTGGCCGATCTGGCGGTTTTCGACAAGCCGGCGTTTGCTGCTCTGGCCGGACAGGCCAAGGCGCAACTCGACGCCTGACCTCGGCGAGCGTCAAGAAAGGAGGCCTGAGCCTCCTTTTTTTCGGTGAACCATGCACAACTTCGATCACATCATCCAAGCAGCGTCGATGGCCTTTGCGGCGACTGACGACCCGGACGTTCTGGAGCAGATCAAGGCCAGTTATCTCGGCAAGAGCGGTCAGATCACCGACTTGCTCAAGGGGCTGGGCAAGCTGCCAGCCGACGAGCGGAAGAACGCCGGCGCGGCGATCAATCGCGTCAAGGACGCCGTTGAGTCGGCGCTGAATGCGCGTCGCGAAGCGATTCGCCGGCTGGCGCTCGACGCCAGGCTGGCCGAGGAGGCGCTGGACGTGACCCTGCCGGGTCGCGGGCAGTCGCGTGGTGGCCTGCATCCGGTAACGCGTACGCTCGAGCGGATCGAGGCGCTGTTTCGCTCGATCGGATTCGACGTTGCCGATGGCCCCGAAATCGAGGCCGACTTCCAGAACTTCACGGCACTGAACACCCCGGCGGATCATCCGGCACGTTCGATGCACGATACCTTCTATCTGCAGGACGAGTCCGGCGGCGTCGCCGAGGGCGTACTGCTGCGAACGCATACCAGCCCGATCCAGGTTCGCTACATGCAGGCGCACGTCGCGCAACACGCTGGCGCGGAAACCATGCCCGAGATTCGCGTTATTGCGCCGGGGCGCGTCTATCGTGTCGATTCCGACGCCACGCATTCGCCAATGTTTCACCAGGTCGAAGGGTTGTGGGTGGGCGAGAGCGTCAGCTTTGCCGACCTGAAGGGGGTCATCGCCGACTTTTTGCGCCGTTTCTTCGAGAGCGACGACCTGCAGGTGCGTTTCCGCCCGTCGTTCTTCCCCTTTACCGAACCGTCGGCCGAGATCGACATGGCCTTCATGAGCGGCGCCTTGAAGGGTCGCTGGCTGGAGATTGCAGGGTGTGGCATGGTCCATCCGAACGTCCTGCGCCACGTCGGCATCGACCCCGAGAAATACCTTGGGTTTGCGTTTGGCATGGGTCCGGATCGGCTGACGATGCTGCGCTATGGGATCAATGACCTGCGCCTGTTCTACGACGGCGACCTGCGTTTCCTGCGGCAGTTTGTCTGACGCGCGCGTGACGATGATTCCTCCCGAAATGTTGAATCCATGAAATTCTCTGAATCCTGGCTCCGTACTTTCGTTGATCCCGCTTGCTCGGGCGAACACTTCTCGCACCTGCTGACCATGGCGGGTCTCGAAGTGGAGGCCGAGGAGAGCGTCGCGCCAGCCTTCGACAAGGTGGTCGTCGCGCACCTGCTGGAGGTTGCCAGGCATCCCGGCGCCGATCGCCTCAGCGTCTGCCGGGTCGATGTCGGTTCCGGCGAGGCGCTGCAGATCGTTTGCGGCGCGCCGAATGCCGTCGCCGGGATCAAGGTGCCGTGCGCCTTGTCCGGTGCCGAGTTGCCGGGGGGGTTCCGGATCAAGGTCGCCAAGGTGCGCGGCGTCGACTCTGCCGGGATGTTGTGTTCGGCGAAGGAACTCGGAATCGCTGACGACGCGGCGGGCCTGCTGGTGCTGGCCGCCGACGCGCCGGTCGGTGAGGATATTCGCCGGCATCTCGATCTCGATGATCGCCTGCTGACCTTGAAGCTGACGCCGAACCGGGCCGACTGTCTGTCGCTGGAGGGCGTTGCCCGCGAGGTCGCGGCGCTGACCGGTACGCCAGCGCGGTTTATCGAGGTCGAGGACGTAGAGCCGACCATCCCGACCACCCGTGCGGTGGTTCTCGACGCTCCGGACGCGTGTCCGCGCTACTGTGGTCGGGTGATTGCCGGGGTCGACGCCAGCGCGCCGACGCCGCCATGGATGAGCCGCCGCCTCGAACGCAGTGGTATCCGTCCGATTTCCGCGCTGGTCGACATCACCAACTACGTCATGCTCGAAGTCGGCCAGCCGCTGCATGCCTTCGACAATACCCGCCTGCAGGGTTCCATTCACGCCCGCATGGCGCGCGCCGGAGAACAGATCAAGCTGCTCAACGAGCAGACCCTGGAACTGCAGCCGGATGTGCTGCTGATCGCTGACGATCATCGCCCGGTGGCGATGGGCGGGATCATGGGCGGGGAGGAGAGCGCGATCAGCCTGGCTACCACCGAGGTTTTCCTGGAGTCCGCTTTCTTCGCGCCGACGGCCATTGCCGGGCGTGCGCGTCGCTACAGCTTCGTCTCCGATGCCTCGCATCGGTTCGAGCGTGGCGTCGACTTTGGCGGCACGCGACGAGCGCTCGAACGGGCGACACGCCTGGTTCTCGACATCTGCGGTGGTCAGTCCGGACCAGTCAGCGAAGGCCTGGCAAAATTGCCCGAGCGCCGCGACGTTCGCCTGCGTCCGGCGCGAGTCGCCAAGGTCCTTGGCCTTGCCTTCGCCAGCGAGCGGATCGGCGAGTTGCTGGCGCGTCTCGACTTGCCCTTCAGAAAGGATCAGGACGATTTCATAGTCACCCCACCGAGCTATCGTTTCGACCTCGAGATCGAGGAAGACCTGATCGAAGAGGTGGCGCGGCTGCATGGTTATGAGAACATCCCGTCGCCGGCGCCTGTCGGTCTGCTGGCGATGCTGCCGCAGACCGAGCAGTCGCGGTCGCGGGCGCGCATCCGGCAAATCCTCGCCGACAGTGGCTTCCAGGAGGTGGTCAACTTCGCCTTTGTCGAAGAAGCGTGGGAACGCGACTTTGCAGACAATCGCGAGCTGATTCGTCTGGCCAATCCAATCGCCAGCCAGTTGAGCGTGATGCGCTCGACGCTGATCGGCGGCCTGGTCGCCAACGTCGCAACCAACCTCAAACGTCGGCAGAGTCGGGCCCACTTCTTCGAGACCGGCCGCAGCTTTCTCCGCGACCCGCAAGGGGGGCCGGTGGGCGGCTTTCGTCAGCCATGGAAGCTGACCGCGCTGGCTTACGGAACTGCCTTTCCGGAGCAGTGGGCTTGCGCGGCGCGCAAGGTTGACTTTTTTGACCTCAAGGGAGACCTTGAGCTGCTCCTCGCACCGCGCCAGGCACATTTCGAGAAAGCGTCGCATCCGGCCTTGCATCCCGGGCGCAGCGCGCGCGTGATGGTGGATGGCCAGGCGATTGGCTTCATTGGCGAGCTGCATCCGCGCTGGCAGCAGAAGTATGACTTGCCCCTGGCGCCGGTGCTTTTCGAAGTCGATTTCGATGCGGTGGTGATGGCGACACTGCCACGCTACGCCGAAGTCTCCCGGCAACCGCCAGTCATACGGGATATGGCCATGGTCGTCGATCAGGCACTCGAATGGCAGCAGTTGATCGCCGCCATGACCGCCAATAGCCCGAAAATCGTTCGCGAAATCAGTCTGTTCGATGTCTATGTCGGGCGCGGAGTCGACGCTGGCAAGAAAAGCCTTGCCTTCCGTATAGTGATGCAAGATACTCAAAAAACATTGCAGGAAGCCGAAGTCGATGCGGCCATGCAGCAGGTGGTGGCTTATCTGCAAGAGGCGTTCGCAGCGCAGCTTCGCGTCTGAGAAGGGGAGGGAATGACGCTTACCAAAGCAGAACTCGCGGACTTGTTGTTCGAGAAGGTTGGCCTCAACAAGCGTGAGGCCAAGGATATGGTCGAGGCTTTTTTCGAGGAAATCCGGAACGCGCTGGAGCACGGTGACGGGGTCAAGCTCTCGGGTTTCGGCAATTTTCAGCTGCGCGACAAACCGCAGCGGCCCGGACGCAACCCAAAGACAGGCGAAGAAATCCCGATCACGGCGCGACGAGTCGTTACTTTTCACGCCAGCCAGAAACTGAAGGCCGAAGTGGAGCGCGCTTATGATGGAAGCCAGTCCTAGAGACCTCGGCGATGAGCCATTGCCGGCGATTCCAGCCAAGCGTTATTTCACGATTGGCGAGGTCAGCGAGTTGTGTGGTGTGAAGTCGCACGTCCTGCGCTACTGGGAGCAGGAGTTCGCGCAGCTCAAGCCGGTCAAGCGCCGAGGCAACCGCCGTTATTACCAGCACCACGAAGTTCTGCTGGTGCGCCGTATCCGGGATCTGCTGTACAGCCAGGGGTTCACGATCAGCGGCGCTCGCAATCGCCTCGGCGACGCCGAGCCAGAGGCCGCCGCCCGCTCGTCTGCGGTGAGCGACGAATCGCTGCGTGCGGAATTGTTGAGCATCGCCGAAATGCTGCGGGTTTGAGCGCCGGCGGGGATTTCGGTTATAATTCGCGAGTTGTCGGGGCGTGGCGCAGCCT
>DPSD01000427.1:6261-15518 GCA_003538495.1 Accumulibacter sp. | reverse complement strand
CGCTGCGCGACTGGCTGCTGGCCCGGCTGGAGTCGACTCGCTATTGGCCGCGCCTGGACGGCAGCGGCGGCGACGCCACCCCGCAGCTGATGTCCACCCGCCGGCTCGCCGATGTCGCGGGGCGCGACGCCGAGTTCATGCAGATTGCGGCGCTATATGCCGGCCATGCCGACTTCGACCTGAACCCGCTCGTCGCCAACCTTGTCGCCGCCGAGTCCGTGCCCTTCCTGCCGGTGCTGCGCTACACCGACACCGGCCTGCGCAAACGAGTCCAGTGGGAAGAAACCTGGGCTCTGCAGCGTCGCGAAGACGCTGGCGAGGATTTGGCCAGCAGCGTCGGCAGGATCCCGGTGCCGCCCAAGTACCAGAGCAAGGACTTCCTGAAGACCGATTACTGGCGCCTGCGCGGCGGCCTGGACGTGCCCAAGGAGCGCTGGATCAGCTACCCCGGCTGCGAACGCGGCGCCGACGGCAGCCTGGTCATCGCCTGGGCCGGTTGGGACCATCTGCAGCAGGCCACGGCCCTGGCCACCTACTTCATCGACATGAAGGAACGCGAAGGCTGGAGCCGCGAGCGGCTGCAGCCCTTGCTCGCCGGCCTGCTCGAACTGCTGCCCTGGCTCAGGCAATGGCACAACGACATGAACCCCGATTTCGGCGCACGCATGGGCGACTACTACGAGAGTTTCGTGACCGACGAAGTGCGAGCACTGCAATTCACGCTCGATGACCTGCGTGCCTGGAAACCGGCAGCTACGGCGGCCAGGCGCGGGCGCAAGAGATCTGCCGCATGAGGCAATCACCAGCAACGGTCCCGATGACCTACACGCACCTGTGCGCATGGCGCGTCATCGGTGGCATTGGCATGCCGAGTGACTTGGATACGGTGACTCTGGCATCGGGTGAAGGTTGGTCCTATTCCCTGATGAGAGACATTGACAAGGCATTCGCAGTCAGCGACCGCGGCGCGGCGCTCGCATTTCTTGCTTTGCAGGGCATCTTCGGTCCTGCCAAGGTTGGGACCTTGGAGGAACGCCTAGCCGAAGAGATCAAGGAGCTTCAAGAAGCTCGCCGAAACAAGACTGGCTCGTATCCGATTCTGTTGTTCGCAGCCACGGGCCCGGTCGACGTCACCCTCGGCAACTCGGCCCAACAACGTGATGAGTATGTGCTGACCTTTGACGCCTTCGACAAGGCTGCCATTCGTCAGCGATTTGTTCGGCAGCATCGAGCAATGCAATTGGCGCTGGCGCTGGAGTCAAAAGCACGAGTGCGCTTTGACGAGGCCACTGTAGGAACCTACTGCACGAACGCCGACGGACACACGGTCTACAGCTTGTCAATCTCTGGCGGCAAGGCTGAGATCATCGTCGCTTCTCCGCTGGACCCTGAGGCTACGGAAACGGTTGCTCAGCGTTTTGAACTTCTAAGCACCAGCACCAAGCTTGACTCGGCGGTGCGGCTGTACGCTGATATGGCGATCTATGGGCGCGAGCCCTTCCGCGTCTTCATTTCGGGCTGGGCGGCGCTCGAGATCTTGATCAACAAGACGTTCAAGGAACTCGAGGAGCGCTTCTTCAGCACCTTGGCGATACCCCATCAGCCGGAAATGTCGGCCAAGTTCCTTGCTGCTGTCCGAAGGACGATGGAAGGAAAACATAGCTTGATAGACCGATTCACCTTGGTGTCTTCGGTACTGTTGCCGAAGCAAGCCGCTGAGGCAGCCGAGGCGGACCTCTCGGCATTCAAACTTATAAAGAAGCTGCGGGACGAGATAGCCCACGGATCAACGTTCGACGAAGGCGGAATGCCCATCGATGAGCTGAGCGACCTCCTCCTGAAGTATCTCGCGGCAGACACCGAGCGGACGACAGGCGCGGCGTCTGCGCCGGCCAGCGCAACGTAAGGAGGGCCGACATGTTCGACCGCAACAGACCCTTCAACGACCTGCCCCCCCTGCCGCCGACGGCAGAGGTGGAGACCGCCGCCGTTCTCAAGAAGGCGATCACGGCCAGCCGTGCCCTGGCCGAGTTGAAGGGCATGGCCGAGCGCATGCCGAACCAGGCGATGTTGATCGACAGCCTGGTGCTGCAGGAAGCGCGCGCGTCGTCGGAGATCGAGAACATCCTGACGACGAACGACGAGCTGTTCAAGGTGGCGTCGGACGAAGCCCTGCCGGCCAGCGCCGAAGCCAGGGAGGTGCTGCGCTACCGGCAGGCACTGAACTACGGCTTCCGGCAGATCAGGGAACGGCCGCTGGCCACGGGCCTGTTCATCGAAATCGCGCAGCTCATCAAGCAGACCGACGTCAGCGTGCGTCGTACGCCCGGCACACGCATCACCAACGGCCGGGGTGAGACGATCCGCCGCCCGAAGGCGAAGCGGTCATCCGCGACAAGCTGCGTCACCTTGAGAACTTCATGCACGCCGAGGATGGGCCGGGAAGCGGGCCGGGAGGCGGGCCGGGAAGGGGGCCGGGAAGCGGGCTGGACGTGCTGGTGAAGATGGCGCTGGTGCACTACCAGTTCGAGGCCATCCACCCCTTCCCCGATGGCAACGGGCGCAGCGGGCGAATCGTGAACATCCTGTACCTGGTGGACCGGGGGCTGCTCAACCTGCCGGTGCTCTACCTGTCGCGCCACATCATCGACCACAAGCCGGCCTACTACGAAGGCCTGCGGCGGGTCACCGAGGAAGGCGCCTGGGGCGACTGGGTGCTGTACATGCTGGACGCGGTGGAGCAGACCTCGCTGCGCACGCGCCAGCAGATCGCCGACATCATGGCGCTGATGGAAGCGGTGCGCGAACGCGTGCAACGCGAGGCGCCGGGCGTCTACAGCAAGGACCTGATCGAGCAGATCTTCCGGCAGCCCTACTGCAAGATCCAGTTCCTCGAACGTGCCGGCATTGGCACGCGGCAGACCTGTGCCAAATACCTGCGCGAACTGGAGCGCCTGGGCGTGCTGCACGGCCAGAAGATCGGCCGTGAGGTGTATTTCATCAACCAGGCGCTGTTCGCGCTGCTGACGCGATGAGCAAATCGGCCGACCGCACGACACGATCTGTTAAAAACATGATCGTATTTTTAACACGTTGTCGCCACATGTTCGTTTGGACAACATGTCGGCCCCAAGGGGCGGGCCGCCGGAAAGGAAGCATTCGATGCCGCTGCTGAAAGACCTGATCGCCATCCCGGAGCGCGTGCACCAGGGTGACTTCGTCCTCAAGCTGGCCGACGGCGTGGCGCATGCCGAGGCGACGCTGAGCGACTACGTGGTGACGCCGCAGCTCAACGCCTGCTTCAACGATGCGCTGAACTTCATCAAGCAGTCGGTCCAGGGCGGCACCAGCAAGGCCGCGTACCTGCACGGCAGTTTCGGCTCGGGCAAGAGCCACTTCATGGCGGTGCTCAACCTGCTGCTCGACAACAACGTCTCGGCGCGTTCGATGCCCGAGCTGGCCAATGTCGTCGCCCAGCACAACGGCTGGACGCAGGAGCGCAGGTTCCTGCTCGTGCCGTATCACATGATCGGTGCGCGCAGCATGGAGTCGGCGATCCTCGGCGGCTACGCCGAGTTCGTGCGCAAGCGCCATCCCGATGCGCCGATCCCCGGCTTCTATCTTTCGGAGCGCCTTTTTGAAGACGCGGTGCGCATGCGCGATCGCCTCGGCGACGAGGCGTTCTTCCGGGATCTGAACGCGGGGTCCGATGCTGACGACAACGGCGGCGGCGCTGACAGCGGCTGGGGCGATCTGAGCGGCGGCTGGGATGCGACGAGCTTCGAAGCCGCGATGCTCGAGCCGCCGAGCGGGGACGACCGCGTGCGCCTGGTCGGCGACCTGATCAGCCGCTACTTCACGGCCATCGCCGATGTCGCCGAGAGCCGCGGCGAGGCCTTCGTGCCGCTCGACGACGGCCTGAGCATCATCAGCCGCCACGCTCACGCGCTCGGTTACGACGCGGTGATCCTGTTCCTCGACGAGCTGATCCTGTGGCTGGCCAGCCGGGCGGCCGATGTCAGCTTCGTCAGCAGCGAGGGCACCAAGCTTGTCAAGCTGGTCGAGGCCGGCAACGCTGACCGGCCGATTCCGCTGGTCAGCTTCGTCGCCCGGCAACGCGACCTGCGCGAACTGGTCGGCGAAAACCTCGCCGGCTCGCTGCAATTGCAGTTCAGCGACGTGCTGCGCCACTGGGAAGCGCGCTTCCACCGCATCACGCTCGAAGACCGCAACCTGCCGGCGATCGCCGAGAAGCGCGTGCTCCGGCCGTTGTCCGAAGCGGCCCGGCAGACGCTGGGCAACGCCTTCGATGAATTCCAGAAGGTCAGGCCCGAGGTCTGGAACACGCTGCTGACCGAGACCGCGGACAAGGAAATGTTCCGCAAGGTCTATCCGTTCAGCCCGGCACTGGTGCAGACCCTGATCGCCGTGTCGGCGGCCTTGCAGCGCGAGCGCACGGCCTTGAAGCTGATGCTGCAACTGCTGGTGGATCGGCGTGATGACCTGGAACTGGGCCAGATCATCCCGGTCGGCGACCTCTTCGACGTGATCGCCGATGGCGACGAGCCGTTTTCGGAAGCGATGCGCATCCACTTCGACAACGCCAAGCGGCTGTATCGGCGGAAGCTGCTGCCGCATCTGGAACGCCAGCACGGCGTGACCTGGGAAAACATCCGCATCGGCGACGCCGACCCGGCCAGGGCGCGAGCGCTGCGCAACGATGCGCGGCTGATCAAGACGCTGCTGCTGAGCGCGCTGGTGCCGGAAGTCGATTCCTTGAAGGCCCTGACGGCGCAACGCCTGGCCGCGCTGAACCACGGCACGATCCGCTCGCCGATCCCCGGCCGCGAAACCCAGGACGTGCTGCGCAAGTGCAAGGAGTGGGCGGCCGACATCGGCGAGATCAAGGTCACCGACGATACCAACTCGCTGATCTCGATCCAGGTCACCGGCGTCGACATCGAGCCCATCGTGCGCGGGCCGGCGGCCTCCAGCGACAACCCGGGCAACCGCCGGCGGCGCGTGAAAGAGATGCTGTTCGAGCAACTCGGCGTGACCGACACCAACGACCTCTTCGCCACCTACACGGTGCTGTGGCGCGGGACCCGGCGCGAGGTCGAGGTGCTGTTCGAGAACGTCCGCGAGATGTCGGACGAGAAGCTGCGCGGGCGCGCGGGCACCTGGAGCGTGGTCATCGACTTCCCGTTCGACGACCCGCAGTTCACCCCGGCCGACGATCTGGTCCGTTTGGCCGACTATCGCGGCGACGATACGCAGACCCTGGTGTGGCTGCCGTCGTTTTTCAGCGCCAAGGCGCAGCATGATCTGGGCCGGCTGGTGGTGCTGGACTACATCCTCACCGGGGAGCGCTTCAACGAGCTGGCCGCCCACCTGGCGCTGGTCGATCGCGGGCCGGCGCAGGCGCTGCTGCGCAACCAGCGCGACCAGTTGCAGCAGCGGGTGCGGCAATACCTGGAGGTGGCCTACGGCATCGCCGGCGACTCGCGCGACGCGGTGGTGAACCCGATGGCGCCCGAAGACCAGTTCCGCTCGCTGGACCGGACGCTGACGCCGCTGCCGCCGGTCGGGGCGAACCTGAAATCGGCGTTCGAGGCGCTGCTCGACCAGCTCTTCAGGCACCAATACCCGGCGCATCCGGTCTTCGATGCCGAGGTGAGGCCAGCGGTGGTGAAAAAAGTGTGGCCGGAACTGGAGCGGGCGATCGGCAGCGCCGA
Source organism: Accumulibacter sp. (assembly GCA_003538495.1). Next base: position 9,783 of record DPSD01000427.1, on the reverse strand, counting down.
CGGACGCGCGCCGGTCGGCGATCGCGTGCTGCGGCAACTGATCCGCTCGATCGCCGACCCGGTGCATTTGGGCAAGACGGGCGAGAGCCATTTTGTGCTGCTTGACCATTGGCGCTCGCACTTTCTCCGCGAGCAGGCCAAAGCGGGCGCCGCGATCACCGTCGCCGATCTGCGCAAGTGGATCGACCAGCCACTGGCGATGGGGCTGCCGGCCGAGGTGCAGAACCTGATCATCCTGGCCTTCGCCGGGCATATGAATCGCCGTTTCGTGCGCGGCAATGTCCCCTACCTGGCGAGCATCGACCAGATGCCGGACGAACTGGAGCTGCGCGAGCAGATCCTGCCCGAACCCGGCGACTGGGAGGCCGCCTGCAAGCGTGCCGCCGCGCTGTTCGGTCTGACGATCCCGACATCGCGCCATGCGGGTAACGTCGCCAGGCTGGTCGAGGAAGTTCAGGCCAGGGCGCGTGAGGCCCGCGAGCCGATCAGCAGCCTGCTCAGGACGCTGAACGAGAAGTCGGCCTTGTTCCCGGCGGCGAGCGACAACCGTCGCCTGCAGACGGCACGTTCGGCGCTGGCCTTGCTCGCCGGGCTGCTGAGTGCCGAAAGCGCGGCGGTGGTCACGACCCTTGCCGGGGCAACGATAGAAACCTCCGAGGTCGCCATGCGCCAGACCCTGGCCAGGGCACGTGAACTGGATGAAGCGGTTCGCACCGCAGCGTGGGACATCTTCGAGGCGATGAAGGCGCTGAACGACGAGCGGCAAACCGCTGCGCGGGCGGTCGTCGCCAGGGTGTGCGAGACACTGGCCGCCGACGAGCATGCGATCGGGCTGAAGGCGGCGCTCGACGAGCAGCGCGGCAGGGCCGTGCGCTTGCTGACCGTGGCACCGCCGCCAACGCCTCCCGGTCCGGTGTCGCCGCCGCTGCCGCCGGAAAAACCTGCGCCGGCACCCAGGCCACGGGTAATCGTGCAGGAATCCGCCGCGGCTGACCTTGACCGCACGCAGGCGCTGGCGCTGCTCGACGATCTGCACGCCAAACTCGACAAGGACACGGACCTGCGGCTGTCGATCTCGTGGCGGCTCGAAAGACCGGGGAGCAGCAAGTGACCGGTGCCACCGGGCCTTTGTCCTTGCCGCAGCTCGAGGCACAGGCGCTCGCCGTGCTGGAGCGCGCGAGCGACGCCAAGGTCATCGCCATTCAGACCAGGACGCAGGCGGCGTGGCCGGATGCCATCAATCTGTCGGGCCGGCCGTTCCGGCTGCGCTGGTGCGACAGCCCGTTGATGGTCCGCGAGGCGCTGTCCGCGCTGGAAGAGGGCGCTGACGAGCAGGCCTGCCACGGCCTGATCCTGTTGACGCCGCTGTCCGCACGCGACTTGGGCGGCGACGTGGTGGCCCGACTGGCCCGCGCTCAGGTTTTTCAGCCCGACGCCTGGGGAATGGTGCAGCAGCTCTTCAAGGCGCGCGAGATCGACGCGCGACTCGGCCGTTTCCGGTGGATGGCGCAACTGCTTGTCGAGCGGTCCGGCGTCGGTGCGTATCCGCCCCTGCCCAACGGCTTTCTCGATATGGACACGGCGTGGCGTCACGTCCTTGGCCGGTGCCTGAGTCTGGATGCCTCGACGCCGGATGCGGCAATGCTGTTGAACTGGTCTCTGGGTTCCGACGCGGCCGGGTATTTCAACGATCTGCCCGATCAGGCCAAGCCGCAGGTCACCGCCTGGCTCGGCGATTCAGCTGGAGCGGTAGGCACGCTGGTCATGTGTTGCGTAATGGCCGGCAACACGCGGGATGCCGTCCCGCTCGGACTGGTGTGCGGCGTGGTGCTGTCGGCACAGGGCGAAGGCGTGCATGAGCTTGCCGCCGCCGCGATACGTCTCGAACGCTTCATCGGCGGCAAGCGCATCGGCACCGCCGAGGGACGTCTTTGGGGCAATGACGCCGCGAAGTGTCTGCAGGCCTTGACGCCGGCCTTGCGTCACGAGGTGACCGAACGTGCCGAGTTGCTGTTGCGCGAGCTTCATGTTGATACCTGCGCGCGTCTGAGCGATGTGCTTCCGCTCGGCCTGGAGCAGCGGCTGGCACTGCTTGCGGATGCGCTCAAGACCTTCATCGCCGGGCCAGCGACGGCACAACTTCAGGCCATCGAAGGCGCGGCCGATTCGGTAGCGCGCCATGCCCATGCCGATCCGGCAAGCACACGGATGCTGCGGGTGAAGATGGCCGTTCGCCTGTGTCGATGGCTGATCGCCGAGCGGCCAGACAGCAAGGATTCGAGCGAAGGTCGGGCAAGCGGGTTCGCTGACCTCGCGCAACGGTATGCCCGCGAAGGCGCTTTCGTCGATGGGGCACGTTTCAAACTGCTCGGCGGCGACGACCTGCCGGGCCTTTCTTCAGCCTTCGTTGCCTTGCGCGAAGCGGCACGCACAAAGGCCGAGGCATTCAATCAACGCTTTGCGCAAGCCCTGCAGGTCTGGAACCGTGAGCCCCGGGCAGAACCCGCATGCATGCCGGTGGAAGCGATTGTCGAACGTTTGCTTGCCCCACTGGCAAAGCAAACCCCGGTGCTGTTGCTGGTGGCGGACGGACTGAGTTACCCCATCTTTCGGGAGCTTTTCGAGGAGCTGGAGGCCCTGGGATGGGACGAGCAGGTCACGGCTTCGCCGACGACACTGGCGGTCGGCATCGCCGCGCTACCGACGATTACCGAAGTGAGCCGCAGCAGCCTGTTGTCGGGCCGCCTGGTGGTCGGCGCAGCAGCGCAGGAGAAGAGCGCGTTCGCGACGCATCCTGCCCTCGTCGGCGCGTCGCGCGCCGGGACCAGGCCGGTGGTGTTCCACAAGGGCGACCTCGCAGACGCCGAAGGCTTGTCGTCGACGGTTCGCGATGCGATCGCCTCGCCACAGCAGCAGGTGGTGGCGGTCGTCTACAACGCCGTCGACGACCACCTGAGCGGCTCCAACCAGATCCGGGTGCGCTGGACGATCGATGATCTGCGGCTGCTTGGGCCCTTGTTGAGCGAAGCACGTCGAGCGCGGCGGGTGGTCGTGGTCACCGCCGACCATGGACATGTGATCGACGATGGCACGGTGCAGCGTGGCCAGGGGGAAGGCGATCGCTGGCGGTTGCCATCGGGTACGCCAGACGCAGGCGAGCTGCTCTTCGAGGGTGGTCGCGTGAAGACGCCATCCGGCAACGCGGTGCTCTGCACGTGGTCGGAAGGCGTCCGCCACGGAGCCAGGAAGAACGGCTATCACGGCGGGGTATCGGCACAGGAAGTCGTCGTGCCGCTGAGCGTGTTTACGCCACGCAACACGGTGCTGAAGGGCTGGCAGGTGGCGGCTGCGCCACAACCGGATTGGTGGGCGCCGCTGGAGGCCGCATTGCCAGCAGGAGGCCCTGAAACGCCGGTGCTCCCGAAGAAGCCGCCGAGAGCGAAACCGCTGGCTTCGCCCACACCACAGATCGATCTGTTCGGTGGGACGCTACCCGTCGCGGCACCCGCGCCCGCAGTGAAC
>DPSD01000427.1:0-5979 GCA_003538495.1 Accumulibacter sp. | reverse complement strand
CCCCGCGCCCGCAGTGAACTGGATCGACGCCCTTCAGGCGTCCCCCGCCTACGCGGCGCAGAAGGCGCTGGCAGCGCGGGTGGCGCCGAGCGATGCCGAGGTGCGCTCCCTGTTGGAGGCATTGGCGGCTCGTGGCGGGAAGCTTTCCAAAGCCGCCCTCGCGCAGCGCCTTGGCATGCCCGCGATGCGCATCAGTGGCTTTGTCAATGCCGCCAGGCGCGTGCTCAACCTTGATCAAGCCGCGGTACTGGTGCTCGACGAGACGGCGGGTACGGTGGAGCTGAACCGGGAATTATTGGGGCGGCAGTTTCGGGTGACGGTGCGGTGAGGGGCGGGTTGTGACGAAGCGCAGGCTCCCTACCTCTTCACCTCGCTGGGACAGCAAGTTGCTCTTTTGTTTGTTCCTTACCATAACTATAAAGGTAAGGAATTCAATGAGGATCCGACCATGACTACAGAAGCCACTTTGACCAGCAAGGGGCAAACGACCATTCCCAAGGAGATCCGGGACAGCCTTCGGATGAAAGCAGGAGATCGCATGACCTTTACGCTCATGCCGGACGGCACCGTGGTAATGAGGGTGAAGAGCAAGCGCTTTAACGACCTGGCGGGGATGTTGTACCAGGAAGGTCGGGCGGCTGTTCCCATCGAGCAGTTATCGATCTGATGTTCGGGATCGACACCAGCGTTCTTGTGCGCTTCCTCGTTCGAGACGACGCCCAGCAGTTCGAGATCGCGCACAAGATTGTTGAACGAGAAGTGCTGGCGAGCCGCCGCGTTTTCGTGAGCCAGCTCGTTCTCCAGGAAATGGAATGGGTGTTGCGCAGTCGGTATGGCTTTTCCAAGCCCCAGATACAGGGGGGGTTGTTTCCGGCTTGCTGGACTCCATGGATTTCGAGTTGGAAGATGAGGTTGCCGTTGAGCAGGCGTTTTTCGTCTGGAAAGACCATTCCGCTGGGTTCTCGGATTGCTTGATCGGCGCCAGGAATCGGAGGATGGGGTGCACTACGACGGCGACTTTCGATGTGAAGGCATCCAGACTACCCTGGTTTGTCGAGGCAAGCTCGGTTTAGCGCATTCTTGTCAGTTTTGACGGCTGTTCTCGGCCATGAGCTGCCGGTGGCGATTTTCCCCACAACCCGACGTTGAAATGGACCACTGACCCGTCAGCGGCCATTGGCGTCGGCATTGCGATTTTGCACGAAGGAGCGACAGCTTCGCGGTGGGCGCTGCCGGTCGATCAAAAAGGCTGGATGAGAGCTTTCTGACTGCAGCCCGCGGCGCATTCCTCCCGGTCGCCCCACGACAGGCGCAACGGTAGCTTCATGGGCAGAACCGCCACTCGAAAACAGACTTCGAGCTGCGCTTACTCCGCCACAAGGTTGCCGCTCATCGTTCGCTGTGCTGACCCTTTCAATGGCAGCTTGGTGGAAAGCAGAAAGCAGAGTGAGGGCCAATTCTGTCGCCTCCGGACCAGTCGAATCATGCGCTTGCGCCCGACTGCGAAATCGGCAATGGCGCCCCTCACCAAGCCTGATCCTTCACTCCGCATTTCCTTCCCGCCGGCCGACTACACGGGCGAATTCCGGATGGCGCTGGACGAACCCGGCAAGGTATGAACAATGCGGAATGACGGTCAGGCCTCACTGACGCGCATCGTCCAATGCGGCCTGGGTCAGTGCTGCCGCAATCCCACGCCCGCGCAGCGCCTCCGGCACGAAGGTGTGATCGAGCACGACGCGATCCCTGGTGAGGACGTAGCTCAGAAACGCGAGTGGCGCGCCGTCTGCCTGTAGTTCAAAGCGCTGCAAAGCAGCGTTGTGCGTCACGGGCGCCGCGGCGTCCGCCGCTGACGAGCTGTCGAGCTGTCGAGCTGTCGAGTTCGTTCGAGGATACCGGGCCGTGGCGACTCCAGTCTTCGGACATGCAGGCCCGGGTATCGCGGGTCGAGCTCAATGCCAGAATGCGAGCAGCCAGTTCTTCGGCGTCTCTCACGCTCGTCGAGCGAATTGCGTGCTTGACGTCGAGAATGCGGTTTGGACTGACGCTGAGGCTGCGAAATCCCAGGCCGATCAGGAGTTTCGTATAAAACGGGTCGCTGGCGATTTCTCCGCACAGCGAAATCGGTTTGCCCTTGCGTCCTGCGGACGTTGCCAGCGTCGCCAGCACCTGGATGACCGCTGGATGCAGCGGCTCATAGGTGGAATGCTCATCTTCACTGATCCGGTCAGCAGCGAGCAGGAACTGCACCAGATCATTGCTGCCGACACTGAAGAAATCGACCTCATCGGCCAGGCGCTCGATGAGGACCGCGGCAGACGGCGTCTCGATCATCGCGCCGACGGGAATTCTGGGATTAAACGACTGCCCGCTTGCCGCGAGTTCGCCCTGCGCCGTATCGATCGCCGCTTTGGCGGCGCGCAAGTCGTCCAGGCCGTCGAGCATCGGCAGCAGAATGGCTACCGGATGAGATGCGCTCAAGCGGAGTATGGCCCGCAGTTGAGTCTGCAGAATCGCGGGGTGGGCAAGCAAGAGCCGCATTCCCCGGCAACCTAGCGTCGGATTGGCCTCGCGCGGCAGCGGAAAGTAGCTGAGCGGTTTGTCGCTGCCAACATCGAGGACGCGAATCACCGTTTCACGCGGCTGCAAGTGCTCGGCCGTCGTGCGGTAGAAGCGGTATTGCTCGTCTTCCGAAGGGAAATGATCCTGCACCAGGAAGACGAACTCGGTGCGGTAGAGTCCGACCCCATCGGCTTTTACGGTCGCCGCAGCCACCGCGTCGACAGTCTGGCCGATATTGGCACAGAGCTTGATTTCCACGCCATCGGACGTGATCGCCGGGAGGCCGATCAAGTCCTTCAAAGCGCTCTTGTGAATCTGCAGGCTAGCCTCCAGGCGATTGTACTTGCCGAGCATCGCCGGCTCGGGGTTCACAAAGACCCGGCCGGCCAGGGCGTCTACGATCAGCAGGTCGCCGTTGCGGATTCTTCGCGTGGCCTTCGACACATGCACGAGCATCGGGATGCCGAGCGAGCGGGCAAGAATCGTGGCGTGCGCCGTGAGACCGCCCTTTTCGACGACCAGCGCACGTACCCGCTGGCCTTCAAGCTGGGCTACTACCGAGGCGAGCAACTCGCCGGTGACGATCACGCAGTCTTCGGTAATGGCCGGGATGGGTGACCCCGCGTCGGCGTCCAGCTCGTCGAGGAGGCGTCTGCCGACGTCGTGCAGGTCGTGGGCTCGCTCGCGAAAGTAACCGTCTTCGAGGCTGGTGAAAAACGTCACTAACTGCTTGATCGCCCGTTCGACCGCCGCTTCCACATTCATCCGTTTTTCGAGGCACAGCTCGCGCACCGCGTCGTGCAGCTGCGCGTCGCGCAACAGCATGATCTGTACTACAACAATCTCGGCCTCCGCATCGCCGACGGTCTCCCTGACCTTCGCTTGCACCTGTTGCAGCTTTTCCTCTGCGGACAGGACCGCGCTGTCGAAGCGCTCGAATTCTCTTCGCGCTTCCTCCTTGCTGACCGTCCTGCGGGGCGCACGCGTCGATTTCCTGGCACAGTCACAGAGCAAGGCACGCCCGCGGGCAAGACCGGAGGACGCCACCTCACCGAGGAGCATCGATGAGACGGATTCGGCGTTGTCGGTGCTATTCATGAATCCCTCCTGACTGACAATAATCATCGCTCGCCTGAATCGAGCCTCTTCTACTCGACAAACCCGTTCTTCCTTCAAGAAGAACCGACCACGGTTCGGCGTAAAGATTTCCCGGTGCGCCATGTCCTGCGTCGTCGTCTACCAGCAGAGAATTTTTGGTCAGGCGAATGAAATTCAAGCCCTTGAAGTTCGCCGGGTCGCACATAGATTGTGTAAGTGAAGGTGGCGCATCTGCCATCTGTCACTGACGCTATAGGAGGTTACGACATGCTCTATCGCTCGTTTTTTCCCCGCGACCTGTTCGCGGACCTGGATCGCCTGCAACGTGAAATGCAGCAGAACTTCGAGATTTCTCCGAGCATTCGCGGCCTGACCCGAGGCTTCCCGGCCATGAACGTCGGCAGCACCCCGAAATCCGTCGAGATCTACGCTTTCGCGCCAGGCATTGCCCCGGAAGCCCTTGAGGTGCACGTCGAAAAAGGCGTCCTTACCGTGGCCGGAGAGCGCAAGTTGGAAGCCGTGCCGGATAAAGCCACTGCGCATATCGACGAACGTTTTACCGGGCGCTTTCGCCGAATAGTGAGCCTGCCTGACGACGTTGACGCGACCGCGGTGGAAGCCAGGTATCGCGACGGCGTTCTGCATATCTCCATTCCCAGGAAGGAAGCTGCCCAACCACAGCGCATCAGCATTCAGTAAGGAGAACGAAGATGACCGACAACACCGCTGTTACCAAACAGGCCGAAACCAGCCGCAACGATAGCGCCCTGCTACCGCCGGTGGACGTAATTGAAGACGCAGGCGGCATTACGCTCTACGCCGATCTGCCCGGTGTGTCCAAGGAGGGCCTGGGCCTGCAAGTCGAGGCCGACACCCTGACGATCGAAGGCGAGATCACGCTGGCCGTACCCGAAGGCATGGAATCGAGTCATGCCGAAGTGAGCCTGCCGCGTTATCGGCGGGTGTTCACGCTTTCCAAGGAACTGGACACCGAAAAAGTCGGCGCCGAGTTCAACCAGGGTGTGCTCAAGCTGCGCATCCCGAAAGCCGCACACGCCCAGCCGCGGAAGATCGAGGTCAGAGTTGCCTGAGCGCTGAAGGGGCGGCGCAGTGCCGCCCCTGCAAGGGCGTTCAAGGACTATGGAGGTGAGAGATGAAACTGGATACGCTGAAAGAAAATCTCGGCAGTTTCTGGGAGAACATGGCCGAAGGCTGGCGGCATCTCAGACAGTCCGCCGCCGGCGCACTCACGCGTTTCAGCCCTGGCGAAAAGACCAACATGCCGGCGCCTGCCGAGGTAGACGATGGCGCCTATCTGCCGACCATGGGCTGGTCGATGCTCGGCGGCGACCTTTTCGAAGATGATAAACGTCTGGTGATTCGTCTGGAAGTTCCGGGTATGGACAAGGAGGATCTGGACATTCAGATCCATGACGACAGTCTCGTCGTCACCGGCGAAAAGCGCTTCGAGCGCGAGACCAGTGAAGGGCGATGGCGGGTGATGCAGCGCGCCTACGGCAGTTTCCGTCGCGCAGTGCCTTTGCGGGTGCCGGTCAATGCGGATCAGGCCCAGGCGAGCTACAAGGACGGTGTGCTCCGTGTGGAGTTACCCAAGCTCAAGCCGGGTGCGCCGAAGGTGGTGAGCATCGACGTCAAATGACGCTTCGAGCCTCGCGTGTGCCCGACGGCTCAATAGTGTAGAGCCGCCGGGCTCGCTCAAGAGAATCGAGGAAGCCCCAGGGAGGTGATGCAAGTGGGCGACCCGGCGGCCCAAAACGGTTAATGTCAATTGCGCTTCCTCCATGAGCGCCACATTTCAGTGCGAACAGCCAAAGGCGGTGTCGCAGTGCTTGAGGACCATCACGGTCGACGAATAGTGGCCATCCGAATTGGAGATCACGATGAAAATCACTTCAATCGCACGAACCTGCTTGCTGCTGTTGTCCTTTCTCATGGTGGCGCCTGTCCAGGCGCTCGACGGCGGCGTCGAGAGCTTGCGCAAGACCGGCAAGGCCTTCGCCGCGGTAGCGCGTTCGGTGTCACCTGCGGTGGTGTTCATTCAGGTTGAAGGAAAGGGACCGTCTTCCATCTCCCGGTTTTCCTCGCCGTTCGGTGAGCAGTCGCCTTTCGAGAACGAATTCTGCGAGCGGTTTTTCGGCGAACGCTTTCCCGGTATGCCGCGGATGCCCAAGCACGACACCCCCCCCACGGCGAACGACGGGCGATCGGCCAGGGCTCCGGTTTCGTCTTTTCCGCGAAGGATGGCTTGCTGTCCGACAAGACATACATCCTGACCAACAACCACGTGATCGACCAGGC
>DPSD01000418.1 GCA_003538495.1 Accumulibacter sp. | reverse complement strand
TGTTTTTTGAACGTTCCTAAGGCGAAGTACTCGGCGGAGAATCGGGTTTTCTTTTCCATGACCAGTTCTCCTCAGTGGCCATCGGTACTGGCTGCCTTGTCGTCCAGGGACTTGCCATTACGCGCGTCTTTGCGCAGCGACAGCACGATGGACGTGCAGATGATCGCGGCGACGACGCCCAGCGAGAACAGCACCGGAATCTTGTAGATGTCGATGAGCAGCATCTTGACGCCGATGAAGACGAGGACCATCGCCAGGCCGTACTTGAGCAGCGAGAAGCGGTCGGCCGTGTCGGCGAGCAGGAAGTACATCGCGCGCAGGCCGAGGATGGCGAACACGTTCGAGGTCAGGACGATGAACGGGTCGGTCGTGATGGCGAAAATGGCCGGGATGGAGTCGACTGCGAAAATCAGGTCGGAGAACTCGACGAGGACGAGGACCAGGAAGAGCGGGGTAGCGTAGCGCACCATCTTGCCGGCTTCCTCGCGCGAGACGAAGAAGCGTTCGCCGAGCAGCTCGTCGGTGACCTTCATGTGCTTGCGGATCCACTTGATCAGCGGGTTGTTGGCAAGATCCGGCTTCGCGTCGGCAAACCACCACATCTTGACACCGGTAATCAGCAGGAACGCACCGAAGAGGTAAAGGATCCAGTGGAACTTGGCGATCAACCAGACGCCGGCGAAGACCATGATCGTACGCATGACGATGGCGCCGAGCACGCCGATAACCAGCACGCGCTTCTGCAATTCGAGCGGAATCGCGAAGAAGCTGAAGAGTATCAGCCAGACGAAGACATTGTCGACCGCCAGTGATTTCTCGATCAGGTAGCCGGTGACGTATTCGAGTGTCTTTTCGTTGGCAACTTCCCGGCCCGCGCTACCGTCGAGATACCACCAGAGCGCTCCGGCGAAGAGGAACGAGACTGCGATCCAGATACCGGACCACGTTGCAGCCTCCTTGAACGAGACACGATGCTGCTTGCCGCCGCCGACCAGGAAAAGGTCGATGGCGAGCATGACCAGGACGATGGCGAAGAATCCCGCCCACATCCACCAGGTACCGATTGTTTCCATTGATAGTGCTCCCAGGTAGTTTCCAGCGCACTACCGCGTTAGCGGCAGTTCCTTTGTCCAGCGCTTGCAAAGGCCGGATGCATTTCTGGTAACGGACCATTGCCTGCGCGGCAAAGGTCTTGCTCACGACCAACCCGTTGCAGACTGTTGGTCGCCCGACGCGCCGGGCAGGCCTTGCGGCCTTTCCGTATTGACGACGTGCCGGCGGAGAGCTACTCCCCCTTGGGACGAAAATATCGTACCTAGCTTGATGATTCCAGTCAACTATTCACGAGCCACATGAGCCGCTGATTAGCGTGCTTCCCGGTCTTGAACTCACGGCGATCGCGACGAATCCCACTTCGACCGCCATCGGCCGCAGGTGCGCGACCGCTGGCGGGAACAGGCCGGCGCGGGCAGCGGGCTATGGTACGAGCGTGTTGACCGCGAGCAGGGAGGCATAGCTCAGCGTCAGGCTGAACGGGCCATGGCTTGCCGCCTGTGCAAGCGCGAAGCGGGCAAAGCGCGGGGCAGGGCCATGCTCCTGTCGGAAACGACACTGCGGGTCCCAGGTGCTGCGGTTTTCCTGCGACCAGCGGACGAGGGTTCGCTGATCTTCGTGGTTGTTCCAGAGCACGGCGAATGCCTCGCCGGTGTCCTCGCAGACGTGCACGCCGGCACCGAAAAGCACTTCCAGGAGTGCGCGCAGTTGGCTGTCGGAGAGCGCCGTACGGTAGGCACCCAGCACTTCGTAGTCAGCGAGGATCTCGTGCAGCCGCACGCACAGCCCGCGCTTCGCCTCGCTGCCGCAGCGGAAGGCCTTGAGCAGTTTCATCAGGATTCGGGGCCTGGCGTCGTGGTGCCGCTGCAGCTTTCCCTGACGGGCTTGCAGCACCACCTGGTAAGTGCTGCTCGGCGCGGCCGGCGGCAGGTGGATGGTCAAGCTGCCGCTCTCCGGATCGTGGCGAGCATCGATCGGCACGCGCCTGCCGTCGCAGGTGACAAGCGTTTGCCCCGGCGCGTCGATGGCATGGAAGACCAGGGTGTAGCCGCGCGCGGCGGGGACGACGCCGAGGTCTCCCTGGGCCGGGCCGATGCCCAGTTGCAGCGCGCTGTCCGACCACTGCTGCCGCAGCGGGGTGAGCACCCGTGCTCCGTGCCGGTAGTGCTCGCTCTCCCCGTCGTCTTCATAAAGATCGAAATGGTTGTCGGCGCCGGGGAAGACATGCACGGTGAGGGCACGCGGGTTGTTCACAGGGCTTGCCGCCGCTCCCTCGTGGCCTGGGTCGGCCAGCACGACGATGGCGCCGGCGCGCGCAAAGACGGGGATGTCATCGAGTTCGCCGTACCGGCTGTGCCACGCCGCTCCGGCGTAGTGCTGCCCGCTGAAGAAGTCGTACCAGTCCCCCGCGGGCAGCCAGACGACCTGCCGGCCCAGGCGCGTTTCCGGATCGCGCGGGGACGTGAATGGCGCGGCGATCAGCTCGCTGCCGAAGGCGTACTGGCCGGGACACGCGTACGCTTCGGGTGCGTCCGGGTGCAGGTGATACATCGGCCGCAGCAGCGCACCGCCGCCCTGGTGTTCCTGCCAGGCCATGCTGTACAGATAGGGAATCAAGGCATGGCGCAA
>DPSD01000423.1:2603-5151 GCA_003538495.1 Accumulibacter sp. | reverse complement strand
AATGTGGTATGAGCCTGAACGATGGTCGCCTTTCCACCCAGGAATGAGCCCAGGGCAATCGCATGAACCCTATGCAAGGCCCAGGAGTTGAGCGCGGAAGGTGTCGGAAATGGCTGCGGTAGGGCGCTGAAGCTTGAGTCCGCCCTTGCCGCGGACCGGGGCGAGGCGAAGTAGGTTCAAGATGAACTGGTGCAAGGCAGCGAGGTTGTGAGCGGCATGATCGGTGCGGGCTCGCTGCGGAAGATTTTCATCCTCCTCTGTAAGTAGTTCGCCTTTGCACGCGTCTAAGCAATGTCGGACAGGTGGCTACACCGCCTCGGTCCTGACAGAACCCCCCCCATCTAGAGGAGAAGAACGATGTCACATCAACTGTCTGGAGTAGCCATTGCCGCAGCTGCGGCAGCCTTGTTCGCCACGGGAAGCCTGCTGGCGCCGATCGCCAGCGCCGCTGAAGGAGCTCCGGTTCATTGCGCAGGGGTCAATGCCTGCAAGGGCAACTCGGAGTGCAAGACTGCCAAGAACGAATGCAAGGGGATGAACTCCTGCAAGGGTCAGGGATGGGTGGTCAAAGGCAGCGCCAAAGAGTGTACCGACGCCGGTGGCAAGGTAGTCAAGTAAACTGGCTGCCGAATGGCGTGACCATTCCTCCGACAGGTGGGGTGGTCATGCCGAAGGCGATCGGAAGGGGGCAAATGGTGAGCAACTTCGTTCGAGGGTTCGGCCTTGGGCTGCGCACCGAGCACTATCGCGACTTTGTCGCCGCACCGCAACGCGTTGACTGGCTGGAGATCATCTCGGAGAACTACCTGGTCGACGGCGGCAAGCCGCTGCACTTTCTTGATCGCATACGCCGTGACTACCCGATGGTGATGCATGGCGTTTCACTCTCGATCGGCAGCACCGACGCCCTTGATTGCGCGTATCTGCGGCAGCTCAGGGCGCTGGCCGACAGGATCGAGCCGGCCTGGGTTTCCGACCATCTGTGTTGGACCGGGACGGCTTCGCTGAACCTGCACGACCTGCTGCCGCTGTCCTACTGTGAAGCGAGCCTGCGGCACCTTGCGCCGCGCGTGGCACAGGTGCAGGATGCCCTTGGCAGGTCCCTGGTTCTGGAAAACGTTTCCAGCTACGTGACGTATCGAAGCGACGAGATGAGCGAGTGGGAGTTCATCTGCGAACTGATCACGCGAACGGGCTGTGAGTTGCTGCTCGACGTGAACAACGTCTATGTGAGCAGCGTCAATCACGGTTTCGATCCGCGTGCCTTCATCGACGCCGTGCCGGCCGCGGCTGTGCGATCGATTCATCTCGCGGGGCATGAAGACCATGGCAGCTATATCATCGATACCCATGATCACCCGGTCTGCGCCGCGGTCTGGGAGCTTTATGCCCATGCCGTAGGCCGCCTGGGTGCCGTGCCGACGATGATCGAGCGTGACGACGACATTCCGGCGCTGGCCGTGCTGGTCGCCGAACTCGATGTCGCACGGGCGGTGGCAGAACGAGCCCTCGCCGACACGAGACGCGCCGCATGAGTCCGCTGATGACCCAGCAACTGCGCATCCAGGAAGCTATCGTCGGCGAAAACCCGACACCCGGCCTGTTTGTCAGCGAGGGACCACAACTTGCCGGCGGCTTCGCGGTGTATCTGCGGGCGTACCGGGCTCGCCTGACAGCGGCGCTAGGTGACAATTACCCGGTATTGCGCCTGGCCCTCGGCGACGACTCCTTCGCCGATCTTGCGCGTGCCTATATCGACGCCCAGCCATCGCACTTTCGCTCGATTCGCTGGTTTGGCGACTCGCTCGCGGACTTTCTTGCGGCAACGCCAGACCATCTGGCGCACCCGGCGCTGGTTGACCTGGCCCGCATGGACTGGGCAATGCGTGCCGCCTTCGATGCCGCCGATGTGCCGCTGATGGGCGCTGGCGACCTCGCCTTGCTGGCACCCGAAGATTGGCCATCGCTGCGCTTCACGCCGGTACCGTCCTTGCAGCTACTTGATCTGGCTTGGCGCATCGAGCCACTCTGGAAGGCCCTGAATGATGACCACGAGGCGTCGACAGCGGAACCCGAGCCGCTCGTGCACTCGCTTCTGATCTGGCGTCCGGTGCTCGATTGCTGCTGGCGGTCGGCCGATATCGGTGAGGCCGCTGCCCTGCAGGCCTTGACGCAAGGTGCCAGTTTCGCCGAGTGCTGCGCCATGATAGCTGCGTCCGGCGATGCCGAACCAGCGCGAACCGCGGCCGGGCTCCTGGCGCGATGGATCGCCGAAGGTCTGCTGGCGAAGAGTGGAGAAAGTTGATGCCGGAACCCGACGAGCAACTGGTCGCGAGTGTTTGCGAGGGCTGCGGCGCTTCGTTTGTCTGTGGCGCTGTCGCCGGTCTGACAAGCTGCTGGTGCATGGAGCAAGCACCGACCGCGATCGAGCCGACAGTCGGCGGCAATTGCTACTGCCCGAAGTGCCTGGCGCAGCGGCTTAGCGCCGGGCCTGGCTGACCCGTTCCGGCAGCATCAGCAGGGCATCGCGGTTGCTCCACGAAAAACA
>DPSD01000423.1:2161-2316 GCA_003538495.1 Accumulibacter sp. | reverse complement strand
AGCGGCTTCGCGCCAGGGTAGCCAGCAGTAGCCGAGATGTTCCCCGGCCGCGACGGTTACCGGCCGGGGGTTCGGCACTTGCAGCGAGAACACGTGTTCGGTGTTGTGCAGCACGCCTGGCGCGTAACGGTGGCGCCACTCGGCAAAAATCTCGT
>DPSD01000423.1:0-1897 GCA_003538495.1 Accumulibacter sp. | reverse complement strand
CACTCGGCAAAAATCTCGTAGCGGTTGGTGAGTTTCCAGTCACGCAGTTCGGCGGCTGTCGCCGTGATTCCGGTTTCCTCGGAGAGCTCGCGAGTCGCCGTTTCGACGAGGCTTTCGCCGGCTTCCTGGCTGCCGGTGACCGACTGCCAGTAGCCGGCATGGGCGGCGCGTTCGAGCAGCAGCACCAAAAGCTCCGGGGTGTGGATGACGACCAGAACCGACACCGGCAGCTTGTACTGGCTCATCCGGGTAATGGAAGCGTGGCCAGCCCGTCGGCACGAAGGTCGTAGAAGACCCACATCGGAACGCCTTGCGACTGCCAATCGTCAATCGCCGCGGCAAACACCTGGTTGAGCGTCCGGAAGGCGGCGGGATCCTTGGCCGCCAGGGTTTCGGCTCCCGACAGCAGCAATACGTAGCCGGTCGCCGCGCACCACGAGAGGTCGCTCAAGCAGTCCTTGAGGGCATCGTAGTTGCAGCCGTACCACCGCGGGAAGGCCAGCTCGCGGCCCAGCTGCGCGAGCACCAGCTCAATACGCGCCGCGTCGGCGAGACTGACGTCGAAAACGGCCAAGCCTGCGGCGACGGCAGCCGCCTTCAGCGCCGCCTGGTGGCTGCGGGCCAGATGGTAGACGCCGGCCTGGCTTGCATCTTCGAGCAGGCGCTGCACTGGGTGGGGACTGATGGCCATCAGGAATTATTCGCGGATGCGCCGGAAACTGCGGTAGTGATCGTCGGTGTAGTAATACTCGCTGGCGGTTTCGCCGCCACCTCCCTGACCGGCAACGATGCGTCGTGCGCCGCGGCTGGCGCTGCCCGGGGTCGGCACCGTGTACTCCCGGTAGTAGCCGCGGCTGCGTAGTGGTAGAAGTCGCTCGAAATTGCCGAAAACACTGCCGTCCTTGTGCGGGTACGGAAAAGGCCCGCCCTGCCGGATCAGCTGCAGGACCTGCTGAGCCTCGGCCGGGAGTTCAGCCAGAGCGACGCTCTGGGGGGGCTGCGCTGCACGTGCCTGCGCGGCGCCGACCAGGCCGAACAGCGCGAACAGCGCTGCCAGCAGCAGGCGGACAACGCCGGTGACACGAAACACGTTTGTTCAGCTCTGGCCAAGCTCGACCTGCGTCTCGACTCTCTGACGCAGGCGGACATGCAGCTCGCGCAGCTGCTTGTCGTCCACTGCGCTCGGAGCATCGGTGAGCAGGCACTGGGCGCGCTGGGTCTTCGGGAAAGCGATCACGTCGCGGATCGATTCGGCGCCGGCCATCATGGTGACGATGCGATCGAGGCCAAAGGCCAGGCCGCCGTGCGGCGGTGCGCCGTACTTCAGCGCGTCGAGCAGGAAACCGAACTTGAGCCGTGCCTCCTGGTCGCCAATTCCCAAGACCTTGAAAACCGCCTCCTGCACGTCGGATCGGTGTATCCGTACCGAGCCGCCGCCCAGTTCGGAGCCGTTGAGCGCCAGATCGTACGCTTTCGCCAGGCAGCTGCCCGGGTCGCTCTGCAGCAGTTCCAGGTGGCCGTCCTTCGGACTGGTGAACGGGTGATGACAGGCCGTCCACCGTCGCTCGACCTCGTCGTAGTCGAACATCGGGAAGTCCACGATCCACACCGGCTCCCAGGCATGGCCGTTCAGGAAGCCCTTTTCGTGACCGATCTTGACCCGCAGGGCACCGAGCGCGTCGTTCACCACCTTGCGCTTGTCGGCACCGAAGAAGATCAGATCGCCCGACTGCGCGCCGGTCCGGTCGACGATCGCCTGGAGCGCAAACGGATGCAGGTTCTTGACAATTGGTGATTGCAGGCCGCTCTCGTTGAGCTGCGTGACATCGTTGACCTTGATGTAGGCCAGCCCCCGGGCGCCGTAGATGCCGACAAACTGGGTGTAGGCGTCGATCTC
>DPSD01000562.1 GCA_003538495.1 Accumulibacter sp. | reverse complement strand
TGCCGCGGGGGGCCCAGGGCCAGCCGCGTGCCCAGCGCCGGGTCGGCTTGGGCTGGTCGCTGCCTTCGAGCGCGCGCGCGGCCATGGCATGGCGCTGCGCGGCGGGCTCGCCGCGGTAGATCAGTGGCAGCTCCCCGTTTTCCTGTGCCGAGGTGCGTGCCAGCAGATTGAAGCCCTGGAACACGAAGCCGAGGTAGCGCCGGCGCAAGCGGGCCCGCTCGTCGCGGCTGAGCGATTGCACCTGCACGCTCTCGAACTCATAGGTGCCGGTGGTGGGTGTGTCCAGGCAGCCCAGGGTGTTCATGGCCGTGGACTTGCCCGAACCGCTGGGGCCCATGATGGCCACAAAGTCACCCCTCTGGATGTCCAGATCCACGCCTTTGAGCGCCTGGAACGCCGTTTCGCCTGCGCCGTAGACCTTGGTGATCCCGCGCAGACGGATTAGCGGAGCAGGCCCCGGCTGCCCCGTGGCTGGAGTGGCCGGCTGATTCATGGTGCGGCGCTTGCGCTGCGCTGGTCGGTGATGACGGCCATGCCGGGCGTGAGGCTCTCGCCGCTGACCTCGGTCATGCGGCCGTCGCTGATGCCCGGTGTGACCGCCAGCGGTACCGCCACTTCATCGCGCAGCACCCATACCTGGCGCGCCGCTGCGGTGCTGGCGCCGGCCGCTGCCGACTTGCGCGTGTTGGTTCTCGGCCGGCTGGGTATCAAGCTGGCGACGATGCCACCCTTGGCGGCCGCCTGGCCGTCGCCCGCCGTGGTCGGCGTGAAACGCAGCGCGCTGTTGGGCACCAGCAGCACGTCGTTACGCTGGTTGGCGGTGATCGTCGCGGTGGCCGTCATGCCGGGGCGCAGGCTCAGGTCGCTGTTGTCCACGTCCAGGTAGGTGAGGTAGGTGACGACGTTGTCGGTGATCGTCGACCCGAAGCCGACGCGGGTGATGCGCGCCGGGTACTGCCGGCTCGGGTAGGCGCTGACCGTGAAGTGGGCGTCCTGGCCCTTGGCCACCGAGCCGACGTCGGCCTCGTCGACGTACACCCACAGGCGCAACCTGACCAGATCTTCGGCGACCGTAAACAGCGTCACCGCCTGCAGCGACGCCGCCACTGCGTTACCGGGGTCCACACTACGCGTCAGCACGACGCCATCCGATGGGGCGCGAATCGACGCCTTCGACAGGTTGATCTCGTCGAGAGCCAGCGCCGCCTGTGCGTCGTTCACGCCGGCGCGGGCACTCGCAGCGTCGGCAGTCGCACGTTCAAGTGCCGCATGGGCGGTGTCAAGTTCGGTCCCGGCCGGCAGCTGCCCGGCCGAGATGCGCGCCACTTCGTCCAGGCGTGCCAGGCCGGCCCGCGCTTCCTTCACCGTCGCCAGCGTTTGCGCGACCTTTGCCGTCGCCGCAGCCAGCGCGGCGCGTGCGCGCAGGATCTGGTCGCGGAGCTTGGCCGTGTCGAGTTCGACCAGCACCTGGCCCTTGTGGATCAGGTCATTGACGTCGACGTTGACCTTCAGCACCGTACCCGAGAGTTCGCTGCCGATGCTCGTCGAACGCGTCGGCTGCAGCGTCCCGTTGGCGGTGACGGTCAGCGTCAGGTTGCCGCGCGCCACCGTCTGGGTGCTGTAATTCGGCGCCGCGTTGGCGGTCCGGCGCGCCTGCCACCACCACAGCCCGCCAGCCGTCAGCGCCAGCACCAGCATCCCGGCCCACAGCGCGGGGCGGCGATACCAGATGGGCGCAGCGGGTTCGGCGAGCAGTGTCGCGAGGTCGGCGTCCTTGCCCGCGTCCGCGGGTGGCGTGACGAGAGGGGCAGAGGCTGGGTCGGGTGAGTTGATCATTGGGCGGATCGCGGTGTGTCGGCGAGAGGGACAGGTGGCGCATCCTGGTCGGCGGCGCGCCAGCCACCGCCGAGTGCCTTGTACAGGCGGACGTGGTCGGCGGCGAGCAGGGTGCCGGTGCTGGCGACGCTGTCCTGGGCGGCGAGCTGGGTGCGCTGGGTGTCGAGCACGGTCTGGAAGTCGATCAGCCCGCTGGCGTAGCGCTGGCGCGCCAGCAGCGCGGCGTTGCCGGCCGCTGCGGCGGCGCGCTGCAGGTAGGTCAGGCGTTCGCGGTTGGCGCGCAGCCCGACCAGCGCGTCTTCGACATCCTTCAGAGCCGCCAGCACCGTCGCCTCGTAGGCGCTGCGCGCTGCATCC
The DNA here is from genome assembly GCA_003538495.1 of Accumulibacter sp. Next base: position 6,792 of record DPSD01000562.1, on the reverse strand, counting down.
AGCACCGCCTGCTGGGCGCGCACCTGGGCGCGCAGGGCACCACCGTCGAACACCGGCAGCGACACGCTGGCCAGCAGCACGCTGACGACCGAGGTGCCGCTGCCGAGCGCGCCCAGCGTCAGTGCGCTGAGGCCCAGCGAGCCGCCGAGCTGGAAGTTCGGCAGCAGCGCGGCATCGGCCTGTGCCACGCGCGCCGCCGCTGTCGTTACCTGATATTCGGCGGCGCGTACGTCGGGTCGCTGGCGCAGCGTCTCGGACGGGATGCTGAGGATCAGCTCATTGCTAGGTTGGGGGACGGCGGTCGGCGCGGCCAGCACGCTTGCCAGGGCGGCTGGCGGCTGGCCGGTGAGCACTGCCAGCGCGTGCGCGAGTTGCTCGACGCCGCTGCGCAGGGCCGGCAAGCGGGCGCGGGTCTGCTCCGCGAGACTCAGCGCCTGCTCGCTTTCCAGCGATCCGGTCAGGCCCGCCCGCAGGCGCCACTGGGAAATCTGCAAGGTTGCCAGTTGGCTGTCGAGGTTGTCGGCGGCGATCGCCAACTGCGCCTGCGCACCGCGCAGGGTGATGTAGTCAAGCGCCACCTCGGCTGCGATCGACACCTGCACGTCGCCCAGGCTGGCGGCACTCGCCTGGACGGTGGCGTCGCTGGCGTCGAGCGCACTGTGGTTGGCACCGAAGATGTCGAGCTCCCAACTGGCGTCGAAACCGGCTCTGAAGTTGTTGACAGCGGGGTTGCCGCCGGACTTGCTGCGTTGCGCCAGGGCCGCGCTGCCAAGCGTCGGCCACAATGCGGCCGCCGCGACATCGCGCAGTGCCCGCGCCTGTCGTAGCGCCGCCTGTGCACCCCTGACGCTAGTGTTGGCCGCCAGCGCTTGAACGACGAGGCTGCCAAGCAGAGGATCGTCGAAGCGTAGCCACCACTGTGCGAGCGAGGAGCTGGCGTTCGTCACGCGGGCTTCGGTCGCACTGGACCAGGCGTTTGGGACAGCGAAGGGGAGGAGGGCGGAATCCTGCGGCGGCACCGACGTGCAGGCGCACAGGAGCAGCAGCGAGCCGACGAGGGTCGGGCCGCGCAACGGGTGCGCCACGGCGGTACGGCGATCAACGGACAGGGCATTCATGATTGAGGCAGGCAGCGGGCGTTGTGGATCGTGTGCATCGGCGGTTTGCCGGGTACTTGGTGCGCCGGGTGTCGCCAGAGATCGCAGCTATCGGACCGACGAACGCATCCTGCGCGCTTGCACCTGCGGCGGTCTGTACTGCAGCGCACAGATGTGCCTGGGTGGCCGCTTGTGTGCGGCAGCGGACAGACGGTGCCGGCAGTTGCCTCTACGCTGAGCCTTCCGAGCCAACATGTGGCGTCCCTTGTTCGTCGCAGGCAATGCACAGAGCCTGCGCGCAACGCGCTCCTGGCGACGAAGAAAGCCGCGGCGTGGTTTGCCGCGGCATCATTCCGAAGCTCATCAAACGAAGGAAAGAAAATGAACAGACTCAACATCAACGCGATCGCACTGGCGATCAGTCTCGGTTTCAGTGCCGGTGCCATGGCCGAAGGCATGACGAAGACCGATTACACCGCCGGCAAGGACAAGATCTCGGCCGACTACAAGGCGGCCAAGCTGGCGTGTGCCTCGTTGTCCGCGAACGCCAAGGATATCTGCGTCGCCGAGGCCAAGGGCGCTCAGAAGGTCGCATCGGCCGAACTCGAAGCCAGCTACAAACCGACGCCGAAAACCCGCTATGAGGCGCGCGTCGCCAAAGCGGAGGCCGACTATGGCGTGGCCAATGAAAAATGCGACGACCTGGCCGGCAACGCCAAGGATGTTTGCGTGAAGGAAGCCAAGGCGGCGCAGACGACCGCGAAAGCCGACGCCAAGGCGCAGATGAAGACGACGGATGCGAACGTCACAGCCAACGTCAAGACTGCCGATGCACGCAGCACGGCCAGCGCCAAGACGACCGAGGCTCGCAAGGACGCCACGGCGGACAAGGTCGACGCGCAGTACGCGGTGGCCAAGGAGAAGTGCGACGCCAAGGCCGGCGCGGCCAAGGACGATTGCCTGGTCCAGGCGAAGGCGCACGCGGGCAAGTAGCATCCGGCACTCGAGCAGACACGATGCACCGAAAACACAATGTTTGACAATGAGGTAATGCCATGAGAACGAAGCAGAGATTTGCCTTCACCGCAGTTGCCGCAGCCGTGCTGCTCGGTCTGGGAGGGTGTTCAGGGATGTCGGCACAGGACAGGAACACCGCTGTCGGGGCCGGTGTTGGAGCTGTCGGCGGTGCCGTCCTGACGGGCGGCAGCGCAGTCGGTACCGTTGGTGGTGCAGCCGTTGGCGGCGTCATCGGCCACGAAGTCAAGCACTAGAAATTATTGACGGGCGCCGTGCCTGATGTTTCCGGTCGTCGCGCTGCCGTCGCACCCTGATCCGCCTGCGAGAGTGACCGACAGGTTTGCTTTCGTCGCCGGCCAAGGGACCATCAGGAGAGAGTTGCCATGGGGAAATCTGGAAAGACCAGCAGAGCCGCACTACTCGTCGGCGCCTTGCTTGTCGGACTTGCCGGCTGTCAAAAGCAGGAAGGTCCCGCAGAGAAGGCCGGCAAAGAGGTTGACAAGGCCGCAGAGAAGGTCGGGCAGCAAGTGGAAAAAGTCGGTAACAGTATCCAGGACGCAGCCAAGGGCGACAAGAAATAGCGCGTCCGTTCCGGCCCGGAACGACCGGCCGAAGATTCACCGGCGAGCCGGCGGGGGTGTACGCGGCGATTCGCGCCACACAGGCTCCGGGGTCGTGGCGAACGCCTGCATCTGGGCAGTCGTCATCCAGCAATCAAGCAATCAATCAAGAGGAATTCTCATGAACTATTCGATAGTATTTTCTGCGGTAGTACTCGCCCTCGGTGTCAGCGCGTGCGAGAGAGCGACGGTCGTGACACCGGCAGCCGTGGTAGCCGTTCCCGGGCCAGCAGGCCCGCCGGGTGCCACGGGATCGACCGGATCGACTGGCGCCACCGGATCGACTGGCGCCACCGGATCGACTGGCGCCACCGGCAGCACGGGTGATACGGGGGCCACGGGTGACCGCGGCAAGACGGGCGGGGGTACGGTGGTGGTGGTCCCGGCCGCTCCGGCTCCCGCCCGCTGATCCTCGACGGCGCGGGCTCTCTCGGCGGCATGCCGGTATGACAGCGTTGGTGCCTTGAACACTCCGAAGGTCTTCTTCGAGCGGCTGACGGACAGGGGCATCGCGGTGCTCGAGTTCAATCCGATCAACCCCCTGTCGGCAAAGGCACAGTGATGTGAAGCTGATCTTGCCGAGCCACTTCGACTCCGAAGTCGTGTTTCACGCCGGACGCTCGCACTATCTCGCCTTGCTGAAGGCGGGTGTCAGGATCTACGAGCGACAGGGGGCGCTTCTCCATTCGAAGACCGCGCTCATCGACGGCCTATGGTCGTGCGTCGGCTCGAGCAACCTCGATTGGCGAAGCTTTCTCGACAACGACGAGATCAACGTGGTGGTGCTGGGGCGTGAGTTTGGCCAGCAAATGCAGGCCATGTTCGCCAAGGACCTCGACGCGTCGGTCGCCATCGACCAGGCTACCTGGGAACGGAGATCGCCGATGCTCCACTTCAAGGAGTGGGGAGCCAGTCTCTGGCAGCGTTTGCTGTAGGCGTTGCCGTCATGCATGGCGGTCGAAAGTTCGTCGTGCGCGGCCGGCGCCAACAGGAAAGACCAGCACGGCTTGTGTACGGCAGCGTACGGAGGGCCGTGGCGAGATGACGTAAATTTCATGAAGGTGTTCATTTTCCCTCCTTGGTTCATGAACGCCCGCACCGCTTGGCCCGGGACGTCCTCGACGTTCCGGGAATTTTTCCGTCACCGGCAGCCAACTGACGGCAAGCAGGCATGTACTGACGCTTTCGGCGACAACGAGATGGCGCTGTGCGCTGGCGTACCGACGGTTTCGGCTCACGAGCGTATCGTCGATATTGACTGTTGAAGCATACGATTCGCGAGCTCGATCGAGATAGCGATGGCAAGGCGCTTCACGATGCCTAACGAAGGAGCATGCAATGAAACCAATGTACCCCCAGATACTGGCCTGGTTGGCCGGCAAGACCGGAACTCCCGACCATGCCGCCCATCGCCTGTGGAGAAAAGCGCTGCGCGACGCGACCGCCGAATGTGCGGTGATTGAGTCGCCTGAATACTGGCAATCGGCAGTCGAGCACTTGCGCGCGTCGTTCCCGAGCATCTCGCCCGCTGCGGCCGTCTCCTCGGGGCCGGCGGCCTCGACCAACCTGACGGCAAGGGATCGCTGGCAGATGGCCTGAGCCGTTGCGCGGCGAGGAACCGGCAGGCCGCGTAACGGGCGGACGGCAGGCCATCCTGGGTAATTTTTTGCTGGCTGCATCTGGCGCGCACTGGTCGCGCCGGGCCGGCCTTTGAGCAGGCTCCTCCTGGAAACATCACCCACCTTTCCTCCTGCACCGCCATGACCCTGACGCGTTCGCTCAAATGGACGGCTGGCGTTTTTCTCGCACTGCTGGTGCTGATCGTCCTGCTTGTCGACTGGAACGGCTTGCGTGAGCCGATTGCGCGCCGGATCAGTAGCGCCACTGGCAGAAGCGTCGCAGTCAACGGCGATCTGAGCGTGCATCTTTCGTGGCGGCCGCGCATCGTTGCCAACAACGTGGTCTTCGGAAATGCCGCGTGGAGCCCCGACCCCGCGATGGCCGAGATCAAGCGCCTGGAGTTCACGATCGACCTCTTCAAGCTTCTGAGCGGCAGGCTGGAATTTCCCGAAGTCGCGTTGTCCGAGCCGCACGTGCTGCTTGAGGTGAATCAGGATGGCGTGCCCAACTGGGTCTTCGACGCGCAGGACAAGAACAAGTCCGTCGATGTTCCGACCATCGGCTTGCTGACCATCGATCACGGCAGCGTGATCTATCGGGATCGCAACCACCATACCGAGATGGCGCTTGACATCAGAACGCTGGAAGACGGCAAGGATGATCCACAACTCAGGCTGGAAGTGGCGGGCAAAGGCCGCTTCAAGGGCCTGCCGACAACGCTGCACGCGCGCGGTGGCGGGCTGCTGAGTCTGCGCAGCGCCGATAATCCCTACCCGATCCGGGCCAATGCGACGCTGGGAACCACCAGGGCCAGTATTGAGGGCAGCTTGCTCGATCCTCTGCATCTCAAGGGCGAGGAACTGAACTTCAAGCTTGAAGGTAGCGACCTGGCGTTACTCTTTCCGATCATCGGTGTGCCATTTCCGCCGACACCAGCGTACAAGTTCGCCGGATTTCTGAATCATGATGGCGACGTGTGGACTTTTCGCCGCTTCAAGGGGACGGTTGGGCAAAGCGATCTGGGGGGAAATTTCACGGTTGATCGGGGTCAGCGGCCGCAAATGATCAGCGCCGACCTGGTCTCAAAACAATTGCTGATGAGAGACCTCGGCGGCTTCATCGGAGCTGAGCGCGGTACGCAGCCGAGCCGGACCCCGCCACTCAGCGACAAGGTGCTGCCGGCCGAGCCGTTCAGTCTGGAAAAGCTGAACGCGGCCAACGCGGATGTGCATTTCCGTGGCGAGAAGATCCTGACCGAGAACATGCTGCTCAACAAGATGAATGCGCATCTCACTGTAAACGACGGTGTGCTGAAGCTCGCACCGCTGGATTTCGGCATCGCTGGCGGAAATCTGGTGTCGCGCATCGAAATGGACGGACGCCACCTGCCGATCGCGATACATGTAGACACCACCGCGAAAGGTCTGCACCTGGACCAGTTGTTCCCGACTTTCAGGCTGGCTGACGCCAATACCGGCACGCTGGGGGGGCGTGCCAGACTGGCTGGCCACGGCAACTCGGTAGCACAAATGCTCGCCTCGGCCAACGGCGAAACCGCTTTGATCATGGATGGTGGGTCGGTCGGGGAGTTGGTTCTCAGGCTGTCGAACCTGGACATGGCCAATTCGCTCCTGGTCATGCTCGGTGGCGACAGGCAGGTTCCGATTCGCTGCATGGTGGGCAATTTCAAAGCGATTGATGGCGTTTTCAGCGTTCAGGATCTGGTGCTCGATACACCCAAGGTCAACATTAGCGGTAGCGGCAACGTAGACTTCACCGACGAATCGCTCAACCTCAGATTGGTGTCCCAGTCGAAGGGCTTCAGTCTGGCATCGCTGCGCGGCCCCATCGCGATCACGGGCACGTTCAAAAGCCCGACGCTACGACCTGAAATGGGCGGCGTGATTGCGCGCGGCGCTCTCGCGGTGGCATTGGGTGCGGTGACCTCAGGTGTGGGAGTACTGATACCGCTGCTCGACTTTGGCAACGACAAGGACAGCGACTGTGCCTTGCTCATTGGCCAGGCCAGGTCGGATGCGCGCGTGCAGTCGAGCGATTTTGCGCCACGTACCGGAAAGCGGTAATCAGCGCTTCCGGCTCGACCCTCCAATTTCAGACCCGTTATTCCCAGGCCCGCGCAGCGATCCCGGCAGTGAAGAACAGCGACAAGCCGGTTGCGGGGAGGGGGATCGTGATCTCGTCGATTGCATGTATCGGGGTGTTGGTCATTTTTTCTCGATTCTCGATACGGCCAGTTAACGGACAATGGTTATCGCATGTATCAAGCCGAGATGACGCATGAAGCGGGGCGATGCAACGAACAGCAGGATCGGCCGAGGAGCTCCGGCAATACGTCAGTGGGGCGCAGCCACGCTCAGTTGCAGCGGCCGGCTCACGTTGAGGCGGAAACGACCGCGCCCGGTTTTCTCGATGGCGAT
>DPSD01000212.1 GCA_003538495.1 Accumulibacter sp. | reverse complement strand
TTTGAAATGAGAACTGCTGGGGTTGTTCGGCGATACTGCCGAGCAGCGCGGAATGACTTAGAATGGCGACCTGTTTTGATGGGTGGGCGCAATGATCGGCATTCTTCTGATAACGCACGGTTGCTTCGGCGAAAGCCTGATCCAGAACGTCTGTCATGTGCTCAACAAGCGTCCGCCGTTGCTCGCCCAGCTCGGCGTCGCGTGGCAGGATGACCCGCTCGATGTCTTGCCGCTGGCTCGACTGCGGCTGCAGGAAGTCGACGGCGGCAACGGGGTATTGGTGCTGACCGACATCTTTGGCGCGACGCCGGCCAACCTGTCGCTCAAGCTGCTCGAGCCTGGCCGTGTCGAAGGCGTCTCGGGGCTCAGCCTGCCGATGCTGCTGCGCGCCCTGACCTATCGCGAGAAGGGCATGGAAACGATGTTGCTGAAAGCGGTCAGCGGGGGCCGTGATGGGGTCACGAAGCTGCCGCCGACACTGGCGAGAACTGGAGATTTGGATGGTGCGGGCTGAAGCGGCAATTCTCAACAAGCTGGGCCTGCATGCTCGCGCCTCGGCCAAGCTGACGCAACTCGCCGCCAGCTTCAGCAGCGAGGTGTGGATGGAGAAGGGCGAACGGCGGATCAACGCCAAGAGCATCATGGGGGTGATGATGCTGGCGGCCGGCAAGGGCTCGACGGTGGTCGTCGAGACCACCGGCAATGACGAGCAGGCAGCCAGCGAGGCCATCCTGGCATTGGTCGCCGACCGGTTTGGCGAGGCGGAGTGAATCGTTCATGAGTTTTGTGCTGCATGGGCTGCCGGTATCCGGCGGCATCGCGATCGGTCAGGCGCACCTGATGTCGCACGCGACTCTCGAGGTGTCGCACCTGCAACTCGCTCCGCGCCAGGTGGAAAAGGAAGTCGCCCGCTTCGAGGCGGCGCTGGCGGAGGTGCGCGACGAGTTCGCCAGTCTCAAGGAGCGGATGCAGCATGCGCCCGGAGAGTTTGGCGCTTTCATCGACCTTCATTCGATGATCCTGTCCGATCCGGAGCTGGCCGAGACTCCCAAGCAACTGATTCGCGAGCGCCGCTGCAATGCCGAATGGGCGCTGGTGCAGCAGATGGAGGTGCTGGTCGGGCAGTTCGAGAGCTTTGACGACCAGTACTTGCGTGAGCGCAGCTACGACGTGCGGCAGGTCGTCGAACGGGTGATCAAGGAACTCGTCGGCCAGCCGGGCCGGATGGCGCTGCGGACCGGCAAGGGAGTCAAGGAGGAGGAGCTGATTGTCGTTGCCCACGATCTCTCGCCGGCCGACGTCATTGCCTACAAGGATCATCACTTCGCGGCCTTCGTCACCGATGTCGGCGGTTCGACCTCGCACACCGCGATCCTGGCGCGCAGCCTGCGCATTCCCGCGGTGCTTGGTCTGCACAACGCCCGGCAACTGATCCGCGACAAGGAAGTCCTGATCGTCGACGGCACCCGCGGGGTGCTGATCGTCAACCCCGATGCGCGGGTGCTCGACGAGTATCGACTGCGGAAAAGCCAGGTCGAACTCGAGCGGTCGAAGCTGCGGCGTCTCAAGACCGCCAGGTCGTCGACGCTAGACGGCGTCGACATCGCCCTGCACGCCAACATCGAGCTGCCGGGAGACGTGGCCAACGCGCTGGACGGCGGCGCCGAAGGGATTGGCCTGTTTCGCACCGAATTCCTGTTCCTCGACCGCGGTGACATGCCGACCGAGGACGAACAGTTCGAGGCTTACCGCACGGTGGTCAAGGGCATGGGCGGCCGGCCGGTGACCATCCGCACGTTCGATCTCGGTTACGACAAGGATCTGCATCCGGAGAAGGTCGTCGGCGACCGTCTGCAAAGCAATCCGGCGCTCGGCTTGCGCGCGATCCGGCTGTCGCTGGCCGAATCGAACATGTTCCAGACGCAGTTGCGGGCGATCCTGCGCGCATCGAAGCACGGCAAGATCAAGTTGCTGATCCCGATGCTCTCGCAGGCGCACGAGATCGACCAGACGCTGGCGGCGATCGAACGCGCCAAATCGAGTCTGCGCGGCGAGAACTTCGCGTTTGACGAGGCGATCGAGGTCGGCGCGATGATCGAGATACCGGCGGCAGCACTGGCCGTCGGCCTTTTCCTGCGGCGCCTGCACTTCCTGTCGATCGGCACCAACGACCTGATCCAGTACACCCTGGCCATCGATCGCAGCGACGAGCAGGTCGCGCATCTGTACGATCCTCTGCATCCGGCCGTGCTGATGCTCCTGGCGCACACCCTGTCCAGCGCCGAGAAGGTGCACATCCCGGTTTCCATCTGTGGCGAGCTGGCCGGCGACCCCGTGCTGACGCGCCTGCTGCTGGGCATGGGACTTCGCCAGTTTTCGATGCATCCGGCGCAGATCCTCTCGGTCAAGCAGCGCATCATGCAGAGCAACTGCTCGGAACTGGCGCCGCTTGTCCGGCGCCTGCTGCGCCACGAGGAGCCGGGGAAGATTCGCGAGCAACTCGAGAAGCTCAACGCGTGAATTGACTTTTTGTCGGGCTGCGGGTAACTTTCGCCGCCTTGGCGCCGATTTGAACGATCAGCTTGCGGGCGCCTTACAAATACGGCTAAAGCGTGGCAGGCCCGGTCGGCATTGCCAGCTGACCGGGTTTTTTTGCCCCCGTTATCGAACCGATTGCGATGTCACCAGAGAATTCTGTCGGGCTCGTCGTGCCGCGGCGAATGCAGTTCGACACGCCACTGACGCTGAAGAGCGGCGCCCAGCTAGCTGGCTTCGAACTGGTCTTCGAAACCTATGGCACGCTCAACGCCGCGCACTCCAACGCCGTGCTGGTCTGCCACGCGCTCGCCGGCAGTCACCACGTGGCCGGCCATTATGCCGACGACCCGGAGAACATCGGCTGGTGGGACAACCTGGTTGGTCCCGGCAAGCCGCTCGATACGCGCAAGTTCTTCGTGGTCGGGGTCAACAATCTTGGTGGCTGCTACGGATCGACCGGCCCGCTGTCGATCAGACCGGATACCGGCAAGCGCTACGGTGCCGATTTTCCGCTGCTGACGGTTGCCGACTGGGTGGCGGCGCAAGCCCGGCTGGCCGACCATCTCGGCCTCCACACCTGGGCCGCCGTGATTGGCGGCAGTCTCGGCGGGATGCAGGCGCTCGAGTGGTCGCTGCAGTTCCCCGAGCGCATCCGTCACGCCATGGTCATCGCCTCGGCGCCCAAGCTGTCGGCGCAGAACATCGCCTTCAACGAGGTCGCGCGGCAGGCGATCATTTCCGATCCGGATTTTCATGGCGGCCATTACGCGGAGCACGGCGTCATCCCGACCAGGGGATTGCGCCTGGCGCGAATGGTCGGCCACATCACCTACCTGTCGGATAGCCAGATGGCCGAGAAATTCGGCCGGCAGCTACGCCACGGCGAGCACAAGTTCAGCTACGACGTGGATTTCGAGATCGAGTCGTACCTGCGCTACCAGGGCAACAAGTTCGCCGCTTTTTTCGACGCCAATACCTACCTGATGATGACCAAGGCGCTCGACTATTTCGATCCTGCCTACGACTTTGACGGTCACTTGGCCAGCGCGCTGGCCCGCGCCAGGGCGAGGTTCTTCGTCGCCAGTTTTTCGACCGACTGGCGCTTTGCCCCGGCACGCTCGCGCGAGATCGTCTTTGCCCTGCTGCATAACCGCCTGCGCGTGGTGTACGCGGAGATCGACTGCGATGCCGGCCACGATTCCTTCCTGCTTGACGACCAGCACTACCACGCCTTGCTGCGCGCCTACCTGGGAAACATCGCCGTATGACCGAGTACGAGAGGAGAGCCAGAGCCGAGCAGCGAGAGCGCTTCGATTTCGCGGTGATCGCCAACTGGCTGTCGCCCGGTGAGCGCGTTCTCGACCTGGGTTGCGGCGACGGCCGGCTGTTGCGCTACCTCAACGAGACGCGCGACGTCACCGGTTACGGGGTCGAGATCGACCATGAAAGCGTTCTCGGATGCATCCGCAATGGCGTCGATGTGATTCAGATGGACATCGAATGCGGGCTGCTGGGCTTCGAGGATCGATCCTTCGACCACGCCATCATTTCGCAGGCCCTGCAGACCATGCATACCACCGAGCGCATCCTGACCGAGATGCTGCGCGTTGCCGCCGAGGCGGTGGTCAGCTTCCCGAACTTTGCCTACCGCGCGAACCGCGCGGCGATTGCCGCCGGGCACATGCCGGTTTCGGAAGACCTGCCGTACGACTGGTTCGACACCCCGAATGTGCGCTTCTTCACCATCGTCGATTTCGAAGACCTGTGCGCCCGGCTCGAGATCGAGATTCGCGAGCGCCTGGCCTTCGACGAAGCCGGGCGCGAAGTCTCCGACGATCCCAATCTGAACGGCAGCCTTGCTTTCTATCGGCTCGGGCGAAAGTCCTGATGCCCGCCTGGCTGCGCCTGCTGCTGACCCGGCAGATGCTGATTTGCGTGTTCACCGGTTTCAGTTCCGGCCTGCCGCTGTACCTGCTGCTGAACCTGTTGCCGGCATGGCTGCGCAGCGACGGCGTTGACCTGAAGATCATCGGTTTCTTCGCGCTGATCCAGTTTCCCTACACCTGGAAATTCCTCTGGGCACCCGCGCTCGATCGCTATCGCCTGCCGCTGGGTCGTCGGCGCGGCTGGATGCTGCTCTCGCAAGTCGGACTGCTGCTGTCGATCGGGCTGCTCGGCGGCTTCTCGCCGTCGACCAATCTGACGCCGGTGATCTGGCTGTCGGTGGCCCTCGCTTTCCTGTCCGCGACGCAGGACGTGGCGCTGGACGCCTTTCGCCGCGAGATTCTCCGTGACGAGGAACTCGGGCTCGGCAATTCGGTACACGTGAACGCTTACCGGGTTGCCGGACTGGTACCGGGGTCGCTGTCGCTGATCCTCGCCGACCTGATCCCCTGGGCGCAGGTGTTCTGGATTACCGCCGCCTTCATGGTGCCGGGAATGGTGATGGTGTTGCTGGTGGACGAACCGGTCGCTCTGGCCGCGCCAAAGACCTTGCGGGCAGCGGTCGTCGAGCCCTTCCACGAGTTCATCGGCCGCAAGGGCTGGCTGGGCGCGGCACTGGTACTCGGCTTCATCTTCCTCTACAAGCTGGGTGACTCGCTGGCCACCAGTCTGTCGACGCCGTTCTATCTTGACCTCGGCTACAGCATGACCGACATCGGGATGATCGCCAAACACGCCGGACTCTGGCCGGCAGTATTCGGCGGTCTGCTCGGCGGGCTGTGGATGGTACGCCTGGGGATCAACCGCGCGCTGTGGCTGTTCGGGGTGGTTCAGATGGTGACTATTCTCGGCTTCGCCTGGCTGGCATCGCGTGGTGTGCAGCCGGCGATCGACCTCCTTGACCGCGTCGCGCTGGCCGGCGTGATCGGTGCGGAGTATCTTGGCGTCGGGCTTGGAACGGCGGCGTTCATCGCCTTCATCGCGCGCGCCACCAACCCGGCCTTCACGGCCACCCAGTTCGCGCTGTTTACCAGTCTGGCCGCTGTACCACGGACCTTCATCAACGCCACCGCGGGCGCACTGGTCGAGTCCCTGGGGTGGGTCAACTTCTTTCTTCTGTGCTTCGTGCTCGCTGCGCCGGGGATGTTGCTGCTGTACAGGGTTGCCCCATGGAACGAGATCATCGCATCGCCGAAACGCTGACCGCCGCCGCCCGGCAGTTGTCGGCAAGGCTGGCGACGCTGAGCTTCGCGCCACCCGTCAGCCACACCTATGACCCGCTGACTTACGCCCGGGAGCCGCACGAATCTTACTTGCGTCGCTACGCTGCCGGTCGCCGGCGGGTGGTCTTTCTCGGGATGAATCCGGGGCCTTTCGGGATGGTTCAGAGCGGGGTGCCGTTCGGTGAAATTGCCGCGGTGCGTGACTGGCTGGGGATCGAATGCGCGGTGCGCAAGCCGGCGCTGGAGAATCCCTGGCGGCCGATCGAAGGCTTTGCCTGCA
>DPSD01000216.1 GCA_003538495.1 Accumulibacter sp. | reverse complement strand
CGCCGTCGCCAAGACGCTGTCGATGGACATGCGCGCCAACGACCACGGCTGGCTGGCGCTCAAACTCGAATCGCTGGCCAAGACGCCCGGTGACGAGGGCTTCGAGATGCCCTTTCCCCCGCACGGCGAGCGCAAGCGCATGCCGTCGGTGGTCGCCGCGGTCGCCCAACTGATCCAGTACCGCGTCGAGAAGATCGGCGCCTTCAACCACGACGGCCCGACACCGGTGCTCGACGCCATGTTCAGCCTCAAGGAGCCGAAAACCGGCACTGACGGCACGCTCTCGTGGACCGTCGACGTGTTCAACCCGGCAACCGGCGAAGACTTCGTCCTCGGCCTCAAGGAAATCACCCTGCCCGACGGCGTCACCCGTCCCTACTCGGTGTGGCTCGCCGGCAACTACCCGCGCGCGCTCGACGGCCTGACCAAGCTGCTGTCGCTAGACATGCGCGTCCTCGACCCGGCATGGATCGGCATGAAGCTGAGGAAGCTGCTCGACTACCCCGAGCCGCTCGGCGACTTCATGGCCTTCATCCCCGGCACCCGCCGCCAGACCAACTACACCTCGACCGTCGCCTACCTCGCGCAGCTGATCATCCACCGCTACGCGATGCTCGGCATCCTCGACGAGAACGGGCTACCGCTGCAGCAGATGGGGATTCTGGAAGCGCCGGCGGGTGGAACCGCGGCCAAGCCGACGGCCGGGAAGCTTTGTGGGGAGTGCGGGAACCGGACGATGATTCGGAAGGATGGTTGTGATTTTTGTACGGCTTGTGGGGCGGTGGGGAGTTGCGGGTGAATCGGGATGGACCGGCAAGGGCGACGACCTATCGCGGTCCTTGCGCGTGTTCGTCGTCTGTTTCGTGACGCATTTGACGATATGGATATTGCATGGGCGAGCGGGCCATCTGTTTGTTGCGATGCGGTTCTTCGATGAAAAGAATCGCTGTCCTCGCCTATCTGACGCAAAGCTTTGCGTCAGATAGGACTGCTACATCACGTTAGGGGTGTCACGTTTCTTGACTTCCTTTACTCCGAGTACTATAGTGCTATTGCACTGTCAGAAGTGGCAGCCGATCCCACTTTGGAAAGGAAATCGCCATGTACACCATTGAAGTAGATTTCGAGGTTTACAAACAACTCACTGTCCGCCGCGCGACTGAAGACGTTTCCCACAACGACGTCATTCGGAAGCTTCTCGACTTAGGTCAGTCTCAAACCGCTCCAGCCGCGAAAGTCGCCAGCGGCCCAACGCCCGGCGATTGGGTAGCCAAAGGCGTAAGGTTTCCCGTTGGAACGGACTTCCGAGCCAACTACAAAGGGGTGAATCACACTGCCCGTGCAGAAGGTGGAGCCTTGGTGCTAAGTAACGGTCAGCGGTTTGACTCACCGTCTGCGGCAGCAGTCTCAATTACTGGCAGCGCTGTAAATGGGTGGCGTTTCTGGGAGTGTCGGTTGCCAGGAAAGAGCAATTGGCAACTTATCGAGGGGCTGCGTAGGTGAGCCACACCCCCAACCCGGCGGTCGACCCCATTCGCTTCGCTCTCTGGACGCTGCGCGATGAAGCCGCGCAGCGCCGGTCACCTTGAACGTTAGGCGTCGTCAAAGCAAGCATATGTCAAGCTTCAGCACTCTGGATCAAATGCAGGCGCTTGGGGGCCGCGCGCCAAGGTACGTTGGACTCACAACAGGAGTGTTTGATCTACTGCACTATGGGCACCTCCGGTACCTTGCCGCTTGCCGTGAGCAGTGCGATTCGCTAGTCATCGGGGTAGATAGCGACCCGATCGTTCGCAGACACAAGGGTCCATGTCGACCGCGCCAAGATGCTGCCGCGCGTCTTCACGCAGTTCTGGCGGCGGGTATCGGGGATTTCGTGTTCATCAAGGAGTGCGCCGGCGACGAACTTCTACTGACAATTCGACCTCACAGGTACTTCGTTTCGGCACAGCGCCAGCTTGGACAAGATCGGCTGCACCTGCTCGACCGCAATGGCACCGAGTTGCTTTCCATTCCCTACACCCACGGCATTTCGACATCAATGCTTGTAGACCAACTTAGCCTTCCCGCGCGATCTCGCATCACTCACATCAACGGAGGCGGCTCATGATTGAGGAAACAGCCCATGATCTGGAGTCGTTTCTCCAGATCGTGAACGCTCACCACAAGGCTGGCTGGATATATCGCGGCGTGGCTGACTTTTCCTTTGCCCTTCTCCCGAAGATCGGCCGACTAGAGTTCAGTAGCCAGTACTCATTGAAGACAGAGCAACTACTTCTGCGCACGTTCAAACAGCGCGCAGTCCGCCACGTGACGCCCCAATCTACTTCGGAGCTCGAGTGGCTTGCGTTGGGCCAGCATCACGGCCTACCAACTCGTCTTCTCGACTGGACTTACTCGCCGC
Source organism: Accumulibacter sp. (assembly GCA_003538495.1). The sequence continues at coordinate 721 of DPSD01000216.1, read as the reverse complement.
TCGTCGCCCTCTACTTTGCTGTCAAGGATCACCCCGCGGCGGACGCAGCAATCTACTGCCGGCACATGCCGCGCGGGGACAATGCCTTCGATCCCTTCGCCGTAACAACACCGCAGAAGTACTACCCCCCACACATTAGCCCCCGTATTCCTGCCCAGCATGCACTCTTTACCGTCGAGCCGGATCCAACTGTCGAGCCGAAGAATACCGATGGAGTTCGTGTTCGCGTTCCCAGCAGCACAAAGTCAATCCTTCGTGAGCGACTGAGCCTACTTGGGTTTCACGATGAGTCGATGTTTCCGGACCTTGACGGCACGTGCGCGCACCTGTCTTGGCGACTCAAGAACAACCAAGGTGCTTGGCCCAGTGCTAGTTCAATACCTTGAGCGGGCGCCGCGGAGGCTTGCAGATTGAACCTGGAATTCATCGACCAAGTGCAGCACCATGAACCCGCCGCCCAACCACTCGGTCAACCGGACATGCCCCGGCAAGCCGGGTCATGCCGGTTACCTCGAACGTTAGGCCTCAAATGCAATCACCTACGCTGTCCGAGCGCTTTTGCTCTCGGGAGCCGACGGGGTCAGAGCCGACGGGGTCAGTGCTAACATTCCAACACTTTCGAAGAGAGCAGCGGGCGCACGAGCGCAGGCGCAGGTTCTTCCTGCGGCGCAAAGATGGGGTCCTCGACCCCATCTTTGCGCCGCTCTTTTCACTGAACGTC
>DPSD01000681.1:6239-6416 GCA_003538495.1 Accumulibacter sp. | reverse complement strand
CGCGGATCGTCATGGACGCGCCACCGGAAAAAGAAGACTGCCGGCCGTTCATGGCGGTCGCTGCGCTGTTTAAGGGCGCCGGCGTGCATGTGCCCGAGGTCCTCGCACACGATCTGGCGCAGGGGTTCCTGCTGCTCTCCGACCTCGGCAGCACGACCTACCTGAGTGCCCTGCAGG
>DPSD01000681.1:1068-6035 GCA_003538495.1 Accumulibacter sp. | reverse complement strand
ACCTACCTGAGTGCCCTGCAGGACCGCAGCACAGCCCCGCAACTCTACCATGACGCCAATCAGGCATTGCTGGCGATCCAGCTCGCCAGCCGGCCCGGGGTCCTGCCCGACTACGACCATGCCCTGCTCAGCCGCGAGCTGGCGCTGTTTCCCGAGTGGTACCTGAGGCGCCACCTCGCCCTGACTCTGGACGATCGCCAGCAGGCAACGCTGAAGACCACCTTTGCCGCGATCCTCGACAACAACCTGCGTCAGCCGCGGGTCTTCGTCCATCGCGACTATCACTCGCGCAATCTGATGCTTGTCGGCGGCGGAACAGGCGCTTTTCCGGCCAGCCCCGGGGTCCTGGATTTTCAGGATGCGGTGTACGGGCCGCTGACCTACGACCTGGTTTCGCTCTATCGCGACGCGTATATCGACTGGCCGGAAGAACACGAGCTGGACTACGTGATCCGCTACTGGGAGGCCGCTCGCGGGGCGGCGCTGCCAGTGGCGTCCGACTTTCACGACTTCTACCGCGACTACGAATGGATGGGTGCGCAGCGCCAGCTCAAGGTGCTCGGGATCTTCGCCCGGCTATGTCATCGCGACGGCAAGAGCAATTACCTCGCCGACATGCCACGCGTCCTGAGCTACCTGCGCCGGACCTGCCAGCGCTACCGCGAGCTGCGGCCGCTGGCGCGACTGCTCGACGCGGTCGAAGACCGGCAGGTCGACGTCGGCTACAGCTTCTGATGAAAGCGATAATCCTCGCCGCCGGCCGTGGCGAGCGCCTGCGGCCGCTCACCGACACGACACCGAAACCCCTGCTGCAAGCCGGCGGCCGGCCGCTGATCGTCTGGCACCTGCAACGCCTGGCGGCGGCTGGCTGGTACGAGGTGGTGATCAACCACGCTCACCTCGGCGAAAAGATCGAGGCGGCGCTGGGTGATGGCAGCGCCTTTGGTCTGCGTATCGCCTACTCGCCCGAGCCGCCGGGAGCGCTGGAAACGGCCGGCGGCATCGCCGCGGCGCTGCCGCTGCTCGGCACGCAGCCCTTTCTGGCGCTCAATGGCGACATTTGGTGCGACTGGGACGTCTTGCTGGCGCACCGGATCGGACGAGCGCTCGACCGGCGCCGTGCGCACCTGGTGCTGGTCGACAACCCGCCACATCATCCCGGCGGCGACTTCTGCCTCGACGGCGAAGGCGAACCGCTGCGGACCGCTGGCGCCAACCGCGGCGGCGCCCTGACCTACGCCGGGATCGGCGTCTTCTGGCCCGAATTCTTTGCCGGCGTTGCCGCCGGGGCGACGATGAAGTTGCGCCCGCTGCTCGACAACGGCATTGCGCACAAGATCGTCACCGGCGAGCGGCACCGGGGCCGCTGGGTAGACGTCGGCACCGCCGAACGTCTTACCGAACTCGATATGGAGCTTGCCCGCGCACCATGACTCGCCCACCCCTGCTGATGACGCATGCCCCCTATTCCAGTCGCCGCCAGCGACTGCTCGACAGCCTTGGTGACGGCGTCGCCGTGCTGGCAACGGCCCCCGAGCGCGTGCGCAACAGCGATTCGCATTACCCTTACCGCTTCGACAGCTACTTCTGGTACCTGAGTGGCTTCCCCGAACCCGAAGCCGCAATCGTCCTGGTTGGCGGCCGCGAACCGAAGTCGCTGCTGTTCTGCCGCGACAAGGACGAGGAGCGCGAGACCTGGGACGGTTTCCGCTACGGGCCCGAAGCCGCGGCGAAGGCTTTCGGCTTCAGCGAAGCACACCCGATCGCCAGTCTCGAACAGAAACTGCCCGAACTGATCGCCAACCGCGGCCCCCTGTGGCACTCGCTCGGCCACGACGCCGACTGGGACCAGCGGATCACCAGGGCCTTGAACGCGATTCGCAACCAGAGCCGTAGCGGCAGCCGCGCGCCTGGCGAAATACGTGACCTGCGCGGCTTGCTCGACCAGATGCGTCTGATCAAGGATGATCACGAGATCAAGAGCATGCGCCGCGCCGCCGAGATCGCTTCGGCCGGCCATAGCCGTGCGATGCGGGCCTGCCGGCCGGGCATGGCCGAGTACGAACTGGAAGCCGAAATCGGCTACGAGTTCCGCCGCCGCGGCGCCGACGGCCACGCCTACACACCGATCGTCGCCGGCGGCGCCAACGCCTGCATTCTGCACTACGTCGCCAACAACAAGCTGCTGGCCGGCCAGTCGCTGGTGCTGATCGATGCCGGCTGCGAGGTTGACGGCTACGCTTCGGACATTACCCGTACCTTCCCGGTTGGCGGCCGCTTCAGCCCGGTGCAGCGCGAGGTCTACGAAGTCGTTCTGGCCGCGCAGCAGGCAGCGCTTGCTGCGGTCCGCCCCGGCGCCCTGTTCACCGACTATCACCAGGCCGCACTGCGCGTTCTGGTGCAGGGACTGATCGACCTCAAAGTGCTCGCCGGCAGCGTCGACGGCGCCATCGAGAGCGAAGCCTACAAGCCCTGGTACATGCACCGCACCGGCCACTGGCTGGGCCTCGACGTGCATGACGCTGGCGAGTACAAGACCGGCATCGCCGACGACGCGTGGGTCAAACTGCTTCCCGGAATGACGCTGACGGTCGAACCCGGCCTCTACTTCCGCCCCGGCAGCAGGATTCCGCAGCATCTGCATGGCCTTGGTGTGCGCATCGAAGACGATGTCCTGGTCACTGCCGACGGCTGCGCCGTCTACACCAACGCGCCGAAAACGATCGCCGAAATCGAGGAAGTGATGCGCCATGACTGAGCAGATCGAGTGCGTGGACATTGCCATCGTCGGCGCCGGCCCGGTCGGCATGACTCTGGCGCTGGCGCTGGCCGGTGGCCCGTATAGCGTCTTGCTGATCGACAGCCGCCAGCGCGGTGCCTGGGCCGGCGACCCGCGCGCGCTGGCCCTTTCGCAGGGAACCCGGCAACTCCTCGAACGCCTCGGCGCGTGGGACACTGACACCTGCACGGCGATCGATACCATCCACGTCTCGCAGCGTGGCGGCTTCGGCCGGACGCTGATCGACGCGCGTGACTACGACCTCCCGGCGCTGGGCTACGTGATGCGCTACCGGGATCTGGCGGCGGCCCTGGACTCGCCGATCGACGGCGGGCGGATCTGGGACGACTGCGCGGTGATCGATCTCCAGAGCTGCGGCGAAGCGAGCGAGGTCACCTTGCACCGCGCCGGCGAAAACCGCCGCGTGTCGGCCAGACTGGTGGTACACGCCGAAGGCACGCCCGCCGACGACCCCGAGGTTCGGGTTTACGATTACCGGCAGCATGCCGTCGTCGCCGAGGTCCGCCCGCTTGCGGGACACGCGCGGCGTGCCTGGGAGCGCTTCACGCCGGACGGCCCGCTGGCCTTGTTGCCGATCGGGAACGACTACTCGCTGGTTTTTGCCGTGCCGCCGGACAAGGCAGCACAATTGCTGGCCCTTGACGAAGACGGTTTTCTCGCCGCCCTGCGCGCGCAGTTCGGCAGTCGCGTCGATTTCGTCGCCAGCGGCCCGCGCGCGAGCTTCCCGCTGGCTTTGCGGGTCCGCCGGAAACTCACCGGACCGCGTCAGGTGTGGATCGGCAACGCCGCGCAGAGCCTGCATCCGGTCTCCGGCCAGGGCTTCAACCTCGGCCTGCGCGACGCCTGGGAACTGGCCGAAAGACTGCTCGAGAACGCCGCCGGCGATCCGGGCGACGCAGCCACTCTGGCCTCGTACGCGCGCGGGCGCCGGCTCGACCGCCAGGGCAGCATTGCCTTCACCGACAGCGTCGTGCGCGTCTTCGCCAACGACCTGGCGCCGCTGCGCGTCGCGCGCGGCGCCGGCCTGCTGGCTCTCGACCTGTTCCCGCCGCTGCGTCACTTTGTCGCCAGGCGCATGATCTGGGGAGCGAGGGCCTGGCCCTAGCCGCGCGGCGCAGTTCGCTTTTCGAGTTGATTCAGCTAGACTTCGTCGCTTCGCCAATCCTCGCCTGAACTCCGTGACCATGCCACCAGCGACCAAGACCAAGCAACTGATCGAGTTCAAGGGAACCACCCTGCCGGTCGTCGTGATCAGCCTGCGATCCTTGCACCCCGGCGAAGTGGCCGAGGCGGCCAGCACGCTGTTCGGTGATGATCCCTTCTTCGATGGCGATGCTTCTGTCCTTGAGCTTTCCGCGGTGGGCGAAGCTTCGTCAGCAAAATGGCTGCTGCTGAAAGAGGTCTTGCGGGCGCACGGCCTGCACGTGATTGGTGTGCGCGGCGGCAGCGACGAACTGCGCGAGAGCGCGGCCAAAGCCGGTTTGCCGACCTACGCGGCCGCCGAACGTTCGCCGCGCATCCCGGCCGGCAGCGAAACCGACGCTGCGCCGACGCCGCCAGCGCCAGCGCCGGTAGTCGAATCCCCGGAGGAAGCCGCGCCACCGCCGGCAACGCCGTCGCCCGCAGCGCCTGGCGCCGCCGCGCCCGCGCCAACGCTGTTCGTCACGCGCCCCCTGCGATCCGGGCAACAGCTGTATGCCCGTGGTGGCGACCTGGTGGTCCTGGCGGCGGTCAATTCCGGCGCCGAAGTCATCGCCGATGGCAGCATCCACATCTACGCCCCGCTGCACGGTCGCGCGCTGGCTGGTGCCAGCGGCTCGGCCGAGGCACGCATCTTCTGCACGCACTTCGACGCCCAGCTGGTTTCGGTGGCTGGTCTGTACCGGACTTTCGACGGCGGCGTTCCGCCCGAGCTGGCCGGCAAGGCAGTGCAGATCAGACTCACCGAAAAACCCGGAGAGCCTGCTGGCAAACTGGTCGTCGAGCCCCTGAAGACCGACTAGCATTGTTGCCGGCACCCAGGCTGCCCCTTCGGTCAGCCGCGCCAGGCAACAGAATTGCCATTCTGCAGGTAGAATCGCTTCTTTAATTTGCGGAGAAACGTCCGTGACACGTATTGTCGTCGTAACCTCCGGCAAGGGTGGGGTCGGCAAGACCACCACCAGCG
>DPSD01000681.1:0-806 GCA_003538495.1 Accumulibacter sp. | reverse complement strand
AGACCACCACCAGCGCCAGCTTTTCTTCGGGCCTCGCTCTGCGCGGGTACAAGACTGCCGTCATCGATTTTGACGTCGGGCTGCGCAATCTCGACCTGATCATGGGCTGCGAACGGCGCGTCGTCTATGACCTGGTCAATGTCCTCAACGGAGAAGCGACGCTCACCCAGGCGCTGATCAAGGACAAGCACTGCGAGAACGACCACCTCTTCGTGCTGCCGGCATCGCAGACGCGCGACAAGGATGCGCTGACCGAAGAAGGTGTCGAGAAAGTTCTCAAGGAACTCGAACACATGGGCTTCGACTACGTCGTCTGCGATTCGCCGGCAGGCATCGAACGCGGCGCGGTGCTGGCCCTGACCTTTGCCGACGAGGCACTGGTGGTCAGCAACCCCGAGGTTTCGTCGGTGCGTGACTCCGACCGCATTCTCGGCATCATCCAGGCCAAGTCGCGCCGCGCCCTGCTCGGCGGCGAGCCGGTCAAGGAACACCTGTTGATCACCCGCTACTCGGCGAAACGCGTCAATGACGGCGAGATGCTGTCTTACAAGGACGTGCAGGAGATCCTGCGGGTACCGATCATCGGCGTCATCCCCGAGTCCGAAGCGGTACTGCAATCGTCGAATGCGGGGTCGCCGGCAATCCATCTGGCCGGCAGCGACGTCGCCAACGCCTATCTCGACGTGGTTGGCCGTTTCCTCGGCGAGACCATTCCACTACGTTTCGTCGACTATGAGAAGCCCGGCCTGTTCAAGCGAATTTTCGGGGGTAAATAAGGATGTCCCTGTTCTCCCTGATCTTCGGCA
>DPSD01000743.1 GCA_003538495.1 Accumulibacter sp. | reverse complement strand
GTCGCCGGCAGCGTGGCGGTGCTGGCCGAGGTCTGGGGCGACCTGCTGCGCGCTTCGGGGGCGGCCGAGCGGTTGATGGAACTGCTGCGCTCGCGTTCGCCGATCGCCGAGCCACGGCAGCCGGCCGCCCTGCCAGTGCCGGCTGGTGGCTTGCGCGTGGCCTTCGAAGGGGTCCGTTTTGCCTACCCCGCGCGACCGGCGCAGCCGGTCCTGCAGGGCCTCGATCTGCGCATCGAGGCGGGTCAGACGGTGGCGCTGGTCGGGCCGTCGGGCGCCGGCAAGACGACCGTTCTGCAGTTGCTGCAGCGTTTCTACGACGTCAGCGAAGGCGTCATCACGATCGATGGCATCGACCTGCGCCGCCTGCGCCTGGCCGAACTGCGTGGACGGATCGCGGTGGTGCCGCAGGAAGCGGTGATCTTTTCGGGCACCATCGCCGACAACATCCGCTATGGCCGACCCGGAGCCAGTGACCAGGAAACCAGGGCCGCTGCCGCCGCCGCTTTCGTCGACGAGTTCGTTCAGCGACTGCCCGAGGGCTACGCCACTTTCGTCGGCGAGCGTGGCGTTCGTCTGTCCGGTGGTCAGCGTCAGCGGATCGCCATCGCCCGCGCGATCCTGAAGAACGCGCCGCTGCTGCTGCTTGACGAGGCGACCAGCAGCCTCGACGCCGAGAGCGAGCGGGTGGTGCAGGCGGCGCTGGAAGCGGCGATCAGCGGCCGGACGACGATCGTCATCGCTCACCGCCTGGCCACCGTGCAGCGTGCCGACCGCATCGTCGTCTTCGAGCATGGGCGGCTGATCGACGCCGGTACGCACCTGCAACTGGTCGCTCGCGGCGGCTTGTATGCGCGGCTGGCCGCACTGCAGTTCGCCGTGTGACCCTCGGTGCGGAGAAGCGTGCCCCAGCCTGGCGCTAGCCGCGGTCCACGCTGATCGACGAAACCAGTTCGCGCTCGTCGAGCTCGGCTTCGATCAGCCGCAGGCTTTCGTCGTTGATCACGTCGCTGGCGCGCAACTCGCGCAGGCGCTGCCGTTCGGCGCCGATCGCGGCCAGCCGCAGGCGTCGGCGCACGGCGATATGCGTCGCTCGCAGCGTCGCGTGGCCCGGATCGCCCTCGAGCAACTCGATCTTGCCCTGATAGCGGCGGGCCAGTTGTTCGGCGAAAGCGAGGTCTTCCGGGTCGCTGAGGTCACTGGCGACGTTGGCCACGGCGGCAAGTGCAGCGCGGGCGATTTCGGCGCGGGCCGCGTGCTCCTCGTCCAGGTTCTCCTGGCCGCTGTCGATTGCCAGCTTGCGGATCAGCCAGGGCAGCGGCACGCCGTTGAAGGCAAGAGTCAGGATGATCGTCGCCGCGGCCAGAAAGACCACCAGGTCGCGTTCGGGAAAAGGCGTTCCGCCAGCAATTATCGTCGGCACCGAAAGCGCCGTCGCCAGCGTGATCGAGCCGCGTACCGCCGCCCAGCTGACCAGCAGCAGTCGCTTGGGATCGGGACCCGAGTCGCTGCCGCTCCAGCCCCAGCCCAGGCGAAACCGAAGATGCGCGGAGATCCACACCCAGGCGATCCGCAAGACCATCAACAAGGCCCACAGGACGAGCGCGTACAAGGCCAGATCAAGCGCGGCGTACTGGTCGACGCTGGTCAGCATGCGCCGTAGCTGCAGGCCGAGCAGGACGAAGACCAGACCGTTGAGGACATAGGAAAGCATCCTCCACACTTCGCGGGCGTGCTGGCGCGCATCGGCGGTCAGCCCTTTGACCTCCTGGCCGCTGGCCCATAGCCCGGCGGCCACCACCGCCAGGATCCCCGAAACGTGCAATGCCTCGGCCGCGAGGTAGGCCCCGTAGGGCATCAGTATCGTCAGCAGCGTCTGCAATACGGGGTCGTCGGCGCGCAAACGAATCAGGCGTTGGCGCAGCTCTCGACCCAACCACTCGACGGAGATGCCGATGATGATGCCGCCGCCGGCCAGATGCAGGAAATCGCCGGCGACCACCGTCGACGAGAACAGCCCGGTGGCCGCCGCCGCGACGGCGAGCTTGAAGGCCACCAGTCCGGAGGCGTCGTTGAGCAGGCTTTCGGCGTTGACGATGAGCACGATGCGCGCCGGCAGGGGCAGCAGCTGGGTGGTCGCCACGGTGGCCACGGCATCGGTCGGCGAGACGATGGCTCCGAGCGTGAAAGCGACCGCCAGCGGCATCGCGGGAATCAGCCAGTGCATCGCGTAGCCGACCGCGACGACGGTCAGGACGACCAGTCCGAGCGCCAGCAGCAGTACCGGCTTCAGCGTGCTGACGAAGTCGCGGCGCGGCAATACCCAGGCGTCGGCAAAGAGGATCGGCGGGATGAACAACAGCAGGAACAGTTCCGGATCGACCACGATGGCGTCGAGTCCGGGCAGCAAGGAAGCCACGACGCCGACCACCACCAGCAGGATCGGCAAGGGCAGCGGCGTCCAGCGGACCAGTGCGCCGCCGACGGCGATCGCCAGCAAGAGGAGCAGGGTCAGTTCGATAACAGGCATGCCAAATTCTAGCGCGAGCCGGCGACGAAAATGTTACGCCACATTACATCGTAGTACGCTGAGCAGGCGCGCCGGACCGGCAAGAGCGCGACAACGCCAAGGAATCGAGCTGCGCTGCCAGCGGTTCGACGCTATCATTTGTCCCCTGCTGTCGCGTCGCTGGCTGTCGCCTGGCGATCTCCGGTTCTTGACGGAGTCGATCATTCGGGCAGCTGGTTCCGTTTCAGCGTGCTGACGGATGTTGCTCACGCACCTTCTCCCCCCCCTTGCAGCTGCCCCTGTTCGAGCGACTTCGCCAGGGCGCTGCAGACAGACCACCGGCCCGATGCGCATGCTCCTTACTTCGCCGTTTCTCGCTGCCTGGCGCCGGCAGAAAGCCGCGACGCGGCTGCTCGTCGCACTGGCCGCCCTCGGCACCCTGACGGGCGGGCTGGGGTTCCTGGCGTGGCAGCGTTTCTATCCGGTGACTGCCGCTGATGGCTGGTCGTATCGTGTCGTGCTCGATGGCGTGCCATACGTCAGCGCTCTGGCGAGAGACCGGCAGGGCCTTCTCTACGTCAGCCAGGAGCTGAAAAACCAGCGCGGCAGCGTGTTCACGCTGGCTGCCGATGGAGCACGCTCGCTGGTGCTGCCAGGCCTTTCGAAACCCGACGGACTGGCGGCTCTGGGTGACGGCATCGTCGTCGGTCAGGAGGAGGGCGATCATCCTGTCCTGTGGCTGCATGGCGGCAAGGCCGAGGCGCTGTTCCCCGGCAGAAACGTCGAAGGCGTCGCCGTCGATGGCCGCTATCTCTACGCGATCGAGGACCGCGCCGGCGATGGCCGCTTGCTGCGTTTCGACACCTCGGCAAAAATACTGACGGTTTTGCGCGACGATCTGAGCGAAGGCGAGGGGGTCGCGGTCTGCCCGGATGGGCAGCTGTTCTATACCGAAAAAGGCAAGGGATGGGTGAAACGCTGGCGGTCGGAGGGTGGCGACGAGCTGGTTCTTGGCGGTCTCAACGCGCCAGGCTTCCTGATGTGCAATGACGAGGGGCTGTGGGTGACCGAAGACGCCACTCATCGCGCACGGCTCCTGTTGCTCGACCACCATGGCGGATCCTTGCAGGTCATCCTGCGCCATCTGCGCTCGGCGCAAACGGTACTGTCGCTGGCACCGGGGCGTCTGTTGATCGCCGAGCAGGGGCGCGGGCGGGTCCTGGAAGTGGAACGTTCGCCGAGGCGCCGGGAGTGAGTTCGCCAGGCCCGCAGCAGCCTGGCGTGCGCTGCGCCGGCGGCGGTACGGTCTAGTCGCTCGTTGCTGGCCGCAGCACGCCCGCCGGCTGGCGGTACGAAAGTGCTTCCTGGAGCAGCCATTCCCGAAACGCGGCAACGTCGTTCTGGTGTTCGTCGGCGAGGCGGCAGACGACGAAGTACGAGAACGGCGATTCGACCGCGGTCGCAAAAGGGCGCACCAGGCGGCCGCTCGCCACGTCGTCCGCGGCCAGCGTATGGCGCGCCAGCGCCACGCCCTGGCCGGACGCAGCGGCCAGCAGCATCAGGCTGGAGTCGTCGAATACCGTGCCGCGCTGCGGTTCCTCGATGACCACTCCGGCGGCCTTGAACCACGGTTGCCAGAGTTCGGCGCTGGATCGCAACAGCGGCAGCGAAACCAGTTGTGCCGGCGAAGCCAGTTGCTGGCGGGCGATGAACTCGGACGAGCAAACCGGGTAATACCAGTCCTTCATCAGCAGCCGGCTGCTCAGGCCCGGGTATCGACCGGGGCCGAAGCGAACGCCGACGTCGGCTTCACCGCCCTTGAGGTCGGCCAGCCGGGTGCTGGATTGCACCTCGACGTCGAGGTTGGGCTGATCGGTGATGAAGCGGCCCAGCCGCGGCAGCAGCCAGCGGGCGGCGAACGAGGGCATGCAGCTGACGCGCAGCCGCCGGTAGTCGCGGGCAGCCAGCAGACTTTCGGTGGCCTTGGCGATCTCGTCGAGGGCGCGCGCAAGCTGTTCCGCGTAAGTGGCGCCCTGCACGGTCAACTTCAGGCCACGGCCACTGCGCTCGAATAGCGCCAGTCCCAAGTAGTCCTGCAGCTGTCGCAACTGGTGGCTGATCGCGCCGTGCGTCAGATGCAGTTGCTCGGCGGCGGCGGTAACGCTCCCGCTTCGTGCCACCGCAACAAAGGCGCGCAGGCTGCCGAGTGGCGGCGTGGTTCGATTACCTGTCAATTTTCTTCACATGTCACGGGCAAACAATTCGATTGTCCGGAATTCGTCCGGGGTCGAGAATAGCCCACATCTGTTCCCGGCGGAACAGTCATCAAAGCACGGAAAGGAGAACGTCATGGCCATCCTGTTACCCTACATCGAGTTTGAAACAAGTGCCTCGCAGGCCGTTTCGCTGCAGCGGATCGCCGGCTGGACGCTGACCGCGGTCGGCGCGCGCCTCTGGCTCACCGAAGAGAGCGGCGGGAGCGACATCTGGCTGCGTCCCGGCGATCGCCATGTCGTCGTCGGCGCCGGCAAGGTCGTCGTCGAATCGTGGCCGGCGGCCAACGCCGCCGCCGATCTGCCGGCACGGGTACGGCTGGCGCCGCCGACGGCACGCTGCCGTCGCCGCTGGAAGTTGCCTAGACTATGGCCACGCCAGTCGTTGATCGGCTGCAACTGAAAATCACGGGCGTCATGCCCGGCCCGACGCAAACCTTCAACGACCGGAGAAAACGATGAGCGAAGCGACCAGCAGCACACCACACCAGCTTCTCGGCCTCTACGATTCACCCTTTGTCCGGCGCGTGGCGATCACCATGACGCTGTACGGAGTCCCTTTCGAGCATCTGTCGCTGTCGGTGTTCCGGCAGATGGACGCGATGCGTCCGATCAATCCCTTGTTCAAGGTGCCAATGCTGACGCTGCCCGATGGCGAGAAGCTCTACGAGAGCGCGTATCTGCTCGACTACCTCGACGAACTCGCCGCCGACCGCGGTCTGGCGCCGCTGACCCCGCGCTCCGGGCCGCAGCGGCGGCAGGTGCTGCAGGCGACGGCGCTGGCGATCGTCGCCACCGAGAAATCGGTGGCCATCGAATACGAACGCAAGCGTCCGCCCGAACTGCAGTGGCCGGAGTGGAGCAGCCGTCTGCGCGGCCAGCTGCGGCAGGCTTTTTCGATGCTCGAACAGCGGCTGGCAGGAATCGTCCGCAGCGGCGGCAGTTTCCTGGTCGGCGACCGGCTGACGCAAGCCGACATCAGCACCGCTGTCGGGATCGGTTTCGTGCGCTACGTTCAGCCGGACGAGTGGCCGGCCGGCGAATACCCGGCGCTGGAAGCGCTGGCGGCCAGACTCGAAGCCAGCGCGGCTTTTCAGGCGGTGCCGATCGACCAGTGACGGCCACCGGTGGACCGCACCGCGCACCGCGGCTCAGGACGCCATCAGCGCGCCGAGGCGGCGCACGGCGTCTTCGATCTCCGGCGTATGCGGGTTGCCGCAGTTGAGCCGCAGGCAGTTTCGATACATGCCGCTGGCCGAAAACAGCTCGCCCGGCACGTAGGCGACGCCGGCGGCGATCGCCCGGTCGTAGAGCGCGGTGGTATCGACCTTCTCCGGCAGTTCGACCCACAGGACAAAGCCTCCCTGCGGCTGGGTGATCCGCGTCGCCGGCGGGAAGTGTCGCGCCACCGCGGCCCGCATGGCCTCGACCTGGTGCGCGTAGGCCCGCCGCAGGCCGCGCATGTGCCGGTCGTAGGACCCCGATTCGAGGTATTCGGCGAGCACCTGCTGGGTGACCGGATTGGTGCCGCCGCTGGTCACCGTCTTCTGCAGGGCGACCTGCCGGCGGTAGCGTCCGGCGGCCACGAAACCGATGCGCAGAGCCGGTGACAGGCACTTCGAAAAGGACGAACAGAGCATCACGTTGCCAGCCTTGTCGAAAGCCTTGATGGTTCGCGGCGGGGTCTCGCCGAAGTAGAGGTCGCCGTAGATGTCGTCCTCGATTACCGCCACGCCGCGTTCGGCGGTCAGCCTGGCGAGTCGCTGCTTGTGCTCGTCGGGCATGATGCTGCCGAGCGGGTTGCTGGCGTTGGGTACCAGCAGACACGCCGCCACCTGGCCTTCGCGGGTGGCCAGATCGAGCGCCTCGATCGACACGCCGGTGCGCGGATCGGTCGGGATTTCGAGCGCTTTCAGACCCAGGATCTCGAGCAACTGGAGCATCAGGTAGTACGCCGGCGACTCGACCGCCACCGTGTCGCCCGGACTGGTGACCGCGCGCAGACAGACCGCGAGAGCTTCGGTGCACGAGTTGGTGATCACGAACTCGCGCGCTGCCAGAGGACCGGCCCAGCCGACCGAGCGCAGGACCAGTTGGCGGACCAGCGCCGCTTCGTCGATGTTGATGTGGCTGCCGCCTTCGAGCAGCTGCGGGTGACGCCGCACGACGCCGCCATAGAGCCGTTGCAGCGCGGCCAGCGGCAACAGCGTCGACGAGGGCAGGGCGGCGCCGAGCGGCGCGACGCCCGGCTTGATGCCGGTCTGCAGGACCCGCATCAGGCGTTGGCTGACATCGACCGGTACCGCTTCCTCCGGTGTCGAGCGGACGTTTGGTTGCGCCAGTCGCGCTGGCGCATGGCGGACGAAATACCCGGATTGCGGCCGTGCTTCGACCAGACCCCGGTCCTCGAGCTGGCGAAGCGCCTGCAGCACGGTGGACACCGACAGCCGCCGCTCGCGCGAAAGGCGGCGCACCGATGGCAGTCGCTCGCCCGGTCGCAGATTGCCGGTAACGATGATGCCGCTCAAGTCCTCGGCCAGCCTCTCGTAACGCAAGAGTTCGTTTTCCATTGACGTCCACCAATACAGTTGCCGCTGATTAAGACAAGCACAGTTGTTCGTGTTTAAAACTGTGCTGGTCACAATTCTGTCAGTTTGTGGCTGTATTATCAAGCCCGGCCGTCCTACACTGCTCTACATCGAAACAAGGAAGACAACGAAAGGAGAGACGGCCATGGACTTCGACCTGTTCAACAGCGAGTTCTGCCTCGCCCACAATGCGCCGGTGCGCCTGACGTCGGCCAGCGGCGTGCGCATCATCTGTACGGCCGGGCTGGTCTGGTTGACCGTCGAAGGTGAAGCCGGCGACATCTTTCTGGCGCCGGGTGACAGCCACCATGTTCGCGGCCGCGGGCTGGCCTTGCTGGAAGCCATCGGGAGTGGGCGAGTCCGCTTCCAGAAAGCCGCCAGTCCCTCGCGCAGCCTGCTTTTGCCTCGCCTGCTGGAGCCATTGCAACGGCTGTGGCAGCGGGGCCGCGACCTGCCGCTGCTCGACCGGCGTCCGGCACGCTCGCTGCCCGCGTGCTTGCCGCAGGTCGTTGCGTAGGTCGCGCGAGCCAGCGCCGCGTGCGACGCGTTGTGTCCACCGCCGCGCGCTGCCACGTGCAGACGGTGCCGCGACGGACCGAGTCATGAACGCAGCAAGATCTGGAAGCGCCGCCGATCTGCGTTCATAATTGGCGCTTGTTCACCACGGTGATGGGCTGCGGCGATGGGCGAGAAAGAGCAAAGCACCCTCCTGGAGAGGGTCGCGCAGGCGCTGCGAGGACACGGGTTGCTGGTCAACGTGCAGGATGAAGCCGAGGGGGCTGCCCCGTCGCTGCGTGTCAGCAGGGACGGGGCCGACTTCGACTATGCCGCGGTGGTCAAGCGCCGGCTGTCGTCGGGGTCGATCGGCGCCGTGCTCAGTCAGCTGCGTGACCCGGTCGACGTTGGCCAGCTGCCGCCGCTACTGGTCTGCGACCACGTGACGCCGCCGTTGGCCGACCAACTGCGCGAACACCAGCAGCAGTTCGCCGACGCGGCGGGCAATGCCTACCTCGACGGCCGCGGCCTTCTCGTCTACGTGAGCGGCCGCAAGCTGCATCCCAAGCAAGTCGCACTGCGCGCCAGCAGCGGTTTCACCGCGACCAGGCTCAAGGTGCTGTTTGCCCTGATTTGCGATCCCGATCTGGCTGGCGCGCCGTACCGGGCGATCGCCGCCGCTGCCGACGTCGCCCTGGGCGCCATGCCGGCGGTCGTCGGCGACCTGCGGCAACGCGGTTCGCTGGTCGTTGTCGACCAGCGCCGCTCGCTCGCTGCCAGCAAGCGACTGCTCGACGAGTGGGCGCAGGCCTATGCGATCGGCCTGCGCGGGAAGACGTTGATCGCCCGCTATCAGGCGCAGCACTTCGACTCCTGGCACGACTGGCAGCTCAACCCGGCGCACGCCCGCTGGGGCGGCGAAGCGGCGGCGGTGCTGCTCACTGGCGAACCGAGTCCGAGTACCTTGACCATCTACGGTGACAAGTTGCCGGCGCGGCTGATTGCCGAGGAGCACCTCGAAACGGCAAGTCCCGCGGCCTACGAACATCTGGTCGAACTGCGCAAGCCTTTCTGGGGGGAGTCGCTGCAGACAGGCGCACGGACCGATACCGTGGCGACGGCGCTGGTTTATGCCGACCTGCTGGCCACCGGCAGCGCACGCTGCATTGACGCGGCGGAAATGGTCTATGACGCCCACCTTGCCCGTCGCTTTCCGCCCAACTGAGGACGTCCGCAGGCACTGATTGGCGCGGCGGGCGTTTGGCCTGTGATCGGGTGCCTGCCTGCTGCAGTGGTTCCGGGGATCACGCGGTGGCTTGCGATCGCGCCACCGACGCGACGACGATCATTGCTTGCCCGGGCGAGCATTCATCCAGGCCGCCGGTTCGACACAGATGTTGCTGGTGCGATCGTTCAGCCAGATGCTGCCATCGCTGATCATGCAGGCAATGCTCATTCCGCGTTCGCTCAGCGTGGCCAGGTCGCTGGTGGCCGCGCGTGGCAGCTGGAAGACACTGAGGTTGTCGAAGCGGTCGAGCGCTGGACCGACCCGGCTCCACCAGATGTCGGCCTTGTTGCCCCCGTAGGCATACACCACTACTTGCCGCGCTCGACCGCAGGCTTTGCGGAGACGCTTTTCATCGGGCAGGCCGACATCGATCCAGAGATCGATCTCGTTCGTCGGCGATTTCTCCCAGAGGTCGGGTTCGTCATCGGTCGACAGGCCGGCGGTGAATTGCAGGCTGTCGCTGGCGTGCAGCGCAAACGCCAGGAGCCGCACCATCATCCGTTCGTCGGTCTCCGAGGGGTGGCGGGCGATGGTCAGGGCATGCGTGACGTAGTAGCCGCGATCGGTATCGGAGACGGTGAGTTGAGCTTTGAAGATGGTGGCTTTCAGCGCCATCGATGGGCTTTCGTACGGTTTGGGCGGCCAGTGTGCGGCAAACGCCGCAGGCGAACAAGGCGCCCGCGGCATGCCGGCGCCGTCCAGGCTTCGGCCAGAGTTCGATTGACCGTAGTCGACCCGCGAACCTATACTGGAAGGAGGGCCAATGGAGTAATTGCCGATGGCCCTTCACCCTTCGCCCGCAGGGTGATCAGCGCATCGCAGCAGACGATTGTATGGCGATCGCGCGGCGGTCGGCAAGTGAAGCAGCGGAGGTCCAGCCCTGACGCATGACCGTG
>DPSD01000221.1:459-4721 GCA_003538495.1 Accumulibacter sp. | reverse complement strand
ATCGACAGCGCGTCCTGATCGACCGGCCCGAGGTGGGTGTTGAAGACCTGGTCGAAGAAGCCGCGGATCTTCTGCCGCCACTTCTTGCGGAACTTGTCGAGGTGCCTGACCGCCTCGTGCGTATCCATGAAGATGAAACGCGACGACCAACGGTATTGGCAAGGCAGTTCGCCCAGGGCGGTCAGGATCCCCGGTGTGGACTCCAGGGGGAAGCCTTCGATGGCGACCGTCTGGATGAACTGGCGGCCGATCTTGGGCACCACGCCGGTCCACATTTCCTGACCGCCGATGAGCGCATCGAGGTACATCGGATTGGTCGGTAGCTGTACAGGATGATTGATGCCGGTGACGCAGAATTGCAGCCAGCGCAGGAGTTCGTCGAGGGTGACTTCCGAGCCGTCCTCGTTGGCCACCTTGTGGCCGTGCAAGCGTTGGAGAATCACCGCCGACGACAATCGCGACTCGATGGCGGCGCACTCGCGTTTGAAGAAGTCGATCAGGCCGCGCGTGCTGGCCTTCTGATCGGGTGCCTTGGTGTCGTCGTCGAACATCAATTCAACGAACTTGCGTTCCGCGAGCAGCGGCGGGAAATAGGTCAGCGTCAGCACGAAATAGCCTTCGTACATGGTGCCCAGGCTCTCGAATAGCCGTCGCCGTTCCTCGTCGATGGCCGCCGACACCACATCGGGGAAATGTGAGGTGCCACGGTCCGAGTAGTTGGCTGCCGGCCGACGCACCGCGTCGACGTGCACCATCCAGCCATTGCCGAGTCCGGCGAGCGCCTGGTTGATGCGAAACGAGACGATCTCTCGTTGTTCGTCGGTGCTGCTTGCGTTGTCGTTTCCCTTGTACAGCCAGGCGGCCATAAAGGAGCCGTTCTTGCCGACGATCACGCCGTCGTCCACCATCGCGGCGTAGTTGAGCAGGTCGGCCAGCCCGGCGTCTTTAGAACGATGCTTTTTGAGCTTCAGGCCCTCGTCGAGCGCACGGATGCGCCCGTAAAGAGCGAGCAGAAGCGCGACGCCCAGGCCCGCAATGGAGAACGCAAGTCCTTCGATCATTGGTATTGCTTCCCTTGGCTCGGCGTGTTTTCTCGGAAGGGCGTGCTGCGTGCCGGGTAGTACGGCTTGTAGCGACGATGCCGTATGTACACGAAGCGCATCTTGGGGTCGGCCTTCGCCATCAGTCGGAAGACGTAGAGCGCCGCGAACCACAGCAGCAGGCCGATGAGCGTCGCTCTCAGTTCCTGCGCACTGAAGATCAGCGCGAAGGCCAGCAAGCCCGAGAACATGACCAGTTCACGGTCCCCTCCCATGAACAGGTTGTCCCGGTTGCCGGCGCGCCGAATCGGCACCGAACGTAGCGCCATCGTCAGGCCAGCCTTCCAGAAGCGAGCAAACCGGCGATTTCCGCGCCGCGGCCGAAGAAGGTGCCCATCACGTTCTGTGCGCCGACCAGCAGGGCCATCACCAGAACGATGAAGATCAGGGTGCGGAAGAAGCCGTTGAGGTCGCCGCCGAAGATCAACACGCCACCGGCGACGACAATGCCGATGATCGACAGCGCAAAAGCGACCGGGCCGGTCACCGAGTTGCGCAGGTTGGTCAGCCAGCTTTCATAGGGCAGCGAACCGCCAGTGCCGACCGATGCGAAAGCCTGTTGCGGGGTCAGCAGGAAGAACGCGAGCAGGAGAAGCAAGCCGAGACAGACGGCGGTCGAGCGCTTGATTGGGAAAAGCATGGCGGGTGCTTGCATGGGTCTTGGTCCTTTACAGAGGGCGAGTGATGTAGCGGCCGTCCTGATACCCGGAAACCTCGATGATTTCCTGGACGCAGCGGCCTTCGGGAGTTCGGGCGATATGGACAACGACATGAACCGCCTCCCCTATCAGCGGTTCGATCGGTTTCGGTGAATCCGGGTGCATGCTGATGAGCATGGCCAGGCGATCAAGTCCGGCTTTGGCGTTGTTCGCGTGCAGGGTTGCCGCACCGCCTTCGTGGCCGGTGTTCCAGGCCATCAACAGGTCGAGGCCCTCGGGGCCGCGCACTTCGCCGACCAGGATCCGGTCGGGCCGCATACGCAGCGTGGTTTTCAGGAGCATGGTCATCGTGACTTCGAGCGAGGTGTGGTATTGCACGAAGTTTTCAGCAGCGCACTGAATCTCGCCGGTGTCCTCGATGATGAAAACGCGCTCGCTCGGATCGAGCTCGACCATGGCGTTGATGATTGCATTGACCAGCGTGGTTTTGCCGGAGCCCGTCCCGCCGATCACCAGGATGTTGCGGTGCGCCTTGATGGCGGCGCTCAGAACCGCTTGCTGCGCGGCGGTCATGATCCCGGCCGCGACGTACTGTTCGAGCGTGAATATGGCGACGGCCTGCTTGCGAATGGCGAAAGTCGGCGCTGGAACTACCGGCGGGATCTGCCCGGCGAAGCGCGACCCGTCGAGCGGCAATTCGCCTTCGAGAATCGGCTTGTAGCGCGTGACTTCCTTGCCGTGGTAGCCGGCCACCGTCTTGATGATTGCCTCGGCCCGCGCAAACGGGACGGTGCCGATACAACGCATCCTTTCGCCAAGCCGCTCCTGCCACAGCCTGCCGTCCGCATTGAGCATGATCTCGACAGTCTTTGGATCGGCCAAGGCGTCCATGAGGAGCGGCCCCAGGTCGCGCTCCAGCTTCTTCTTCGCCCGCTCCTTGAGGGTGGAAACGAGCGCTTCACTTTCTGCCATCTGTTGATCCCGGTTTGTTTTGCCAGAATGTCGCAAGCGCTACATTGACAAACGATATACCGAAATCCAAACGGCCGCAAGCCACCGACTATAGTGGACGGCGCTTTGACTTTGTGCTAATGAATGGCCCGGTTTAACAAGCCTTGGCGCTTGTCATGTGTGAATTTTGTCGATCCGGAATCGAGAAACTGCGGGCGCGGCCGCGCCGTTCTGAGGAAGCTCTTGGGGGAAGAACTTTAGCGGCTAAAAACTGCCGTCAGATGAGCTACGTTCAATGGCGTGAGTTGTGCAGTTTCCTGCGTGTAGCTTCATCCCATTTCTTAACGATGAAGGCTTGGTGTTCCGGCAAAACGGCTGAGATCCGTTGAAAGCCTTCGGGAAGGCTGCACGGGGCCTTGCCGCCGGCCAACGCATCCAGGCTTTCCTGATCGAGGTCGGTCCACTCCAGGAGTGTCGGCAACGGCGTTTCGAGGGCTTCGGCGATCGCCGCCATGATCTTCAACGATGGATTGGCCTTGCCGTTGCTCAAGTCCGAGAGGAACGATATGGAAATGTGCGCCTGGTCGGCCAGGTCGTGCTTCGTCATGCCTCGTTCTTCAAGCAGGCGAAGGATGTTGGTGAAGAAAATCTGGTTGTACACGTGGTCGTTGCCGTTCGGTGGCGCAGCTCTGAAATTTTAGCCGCTAAAGTTCTTGACGCCAAAATCGTGTTTAGCTAAACTCGACATCAACGCTTTAAGGAGGTCTGCGTTTGCAAACCACGGTTTCCAGTTTATTGGGATCGCGTCCGGCGGACCGGCAGGGGAGGAGAAGCGCCCCGGATAAACCGAGGCGCTTGGCCTTGGCGCTGTCACACCAAGGCCCAGGCGCGGGCCTGCAAATGGCATTAAACATGCGGCAGCATGGGGGGTCAAGCAATGGCGAATATCATCCAGTTTCCCCGAGGCAGCGGCCTGCTCGCTCAGCATGCGGAATTGCCGCTTCCTGCATTCAAGCCATTTGGCGAGCCCCACGGAGAAACCATCTTCTCTCGTCTGCTCACAGTTGCCTGGGTTGTCATCACCCTGATGTGGCCGGTTTTGAAGTGGATTCTGTCCATCGACGTGGTCTTTCAGTTTTTTCGCATGATATACCACTGGGGCACGCCGGATATGCACGCTGGTTGGACGTTGTTGCTGCACTTTGCTGCGCTGACCTCGCTTACTTGCTTTGTTTCTCTCTACAAGCCGAAAGGGAAGAAATTTTAGCGGCTAAAAAAGCTTGACCTCCCCGGACAGCCTTTTGGCTGACCGGGGGCTCACGACTGGCGGCTGTCACCGCCTTTTGACCAACCCTGGCGCGGAGCAAAAAATGAGTGCTATCCATGAAAAAGCAGCTGACCGAAGGCCAGTTTCACGAGGCCGTCAAAGGGCTGAAAGTAGGGGAGCAGACCCTGGAGATCGCACGTGGCGTGCTGGTCGAGGGCAGGCAGCAAGCGGAGTTTGTCGCGCTGCTGGGTCTGTCCAGAGGCGCGGTATCGCAAGCGGTCGACC
>DPSD01000221.1:0-182 GCA_003538495.1 Accumulibacter sp. | reverse complement strand
GCAAGCGGTCGACCGGGTGTGGGCGGTGCATCAAGCGAAGAACCTACCATCGGGGTACGAGCGGGTTTCGGCAGTCCTACCGGAGCACCAGGCTTTCATTGTCAAGAAGTGGGCCGAGGACGCCTCAAGGAAACGGGAACCCACTAAATGAAAACACTCGTGACGGCAAACCAGAAGGGCGG
>DPSD01000241.1:6047-6214 GCA_003538495.1 Accumulibacter sp. | reverse complement strand
GTCCGGCGGCGAGCGCAACCGCTTGTTGCTGGCGCGCCTGTTCGCCCGCCCGGCGAACGTGCTGGTGCTCGACGAGCCGACCAACGACCTCGACATCGAGACGCTCGAACTGCTCGAAGAGTTGCTGCAGGAATACCGCGGCACGCTGTTCCTGGTCAGCCACGACC
>DPSD01000241.1:0-5878 GCA_003538495.1 Accumulibacter sp. | reverse complement strand
AACGTGCTGGTGCTCGACGAGCCGACCAACGACCTCGACATCGAGACGCTCGAACTGCTCGAAGAGTTGCTGCAGGAATACCGCGGCACGCTGTTCCTGGTCAGCCACGACCGGGCCTTCATCGATAACGTCGTCACCCAGACCATCGCTGCCGAAGAAGACGGGGTGTGGCGCGAGTACGCCGGCGGCTATCAGGATTGGGCGGACTATCAGGCGGGTCGACGCAAGGACGAGGCGCAGGCGGCGGGCAGCGCCAGACGCGGCGATCTGCGCCCGGCCGAGACTACGAAGCCCGCCAGCCAGAAGTCGGCAGGTAGCGGCAAGCGGTCCTGGAAGGAGGCGCGCGAACTGGAGGAGTTGCCCCAGCGGATCAGCGCCCTCGAGGCCGAGCAGAAGAAGATCGGTGCACGCCTGGCCGACCCCGCCTTGTACCAGTCGCAAGCGCAAGAAGCACAACGACTGTCCACGCGCCTGAGCGAAATTGACGAGCAGCTGCTCGTTCTGCTGGAGCGCTGGGAAGCGCTCGAGGGTTAGAGCTGCCCTTGTAGCCCTGCTTGTCTCGCTAGCCGGCTCTAGTCGCACGGGGACCAAGGCCTTCGCGAATCGGTCTGCGCCGAGGCATTTCTTTTCGCGCGGGAGCGGGCCGCCTGGTGGGTCGCGGTGTCCGCCGTGATTCCGGGAGCTTGAGGGCAACCGCGCCGCTGCGGGCGGGCAAGGTCGGCGATGGGCGCAGGTCTGGCCCTTCTCGTTCCGGTTGCCCGCTGTCGAATCCCGCGCCCACTCAGCGGTCGATCGTGATCTGCCAGGCGGGCAGATCGGGACGGCTTTTCTGCCTGGATTGGACGCCGAGGAACTCGGCCAGCCACTTGTTCTGCTGGATCACTGCGCCGCCAAGGCCGGCCGCTGGTTTGCCGCGCCAGTCGATCGTCGCCGCCGGCGTGGGCTGTCCGTTATGCTGGCTCACGACCTGACGCTCGCCGCTCGACCGACCCGCAGCGAGCGCGGCGCTGGCGAGCACCCGCAGCGAAGCGGGCCCGCCGGGGCCGTTGGCCGGGAAATCCGGCGCTGTCATCGAGCGCACCGCGAAGCGCTGCTTACCCCGGTCGCCCGGGCCGCCTTGGCCCTCATCGACCGCCAGCCGATCGGCATCAATGGCCGGCGCGCAGTCGGTGAACGGTATCGACGCCAGGGTGACGCCTCGGCCATCGATTGCCAGCGCAGCCAGATCGAGATCGCCGCGATCGCGTATGGATGGTGCATGGGCGGCGCGCCAGGCGGAAGAAGCCAGCGGCGGCATCCGCCCCGGTTGATCGTTCGCCGGCGTAACCGTCAGGCGGATGGTCGCCGTAGCCGTCAGCGCACCGTCGGCGACGCTGAAGGTGAAACCGTCGGCGCCGCTGTAGCGCGGTTGCGGGACGTAGCGCCAGGTGCCGTCGGCGTTCCGCGCGACCGTCCCGTGGCCCGGATCGCCGACCTTCAGCGTCAGCGTATCGCCATCGACGTCGCCGACCAGCGCCGCCAGGTCGATGTCGATCCGGCCGCCGGCGGGTAGCGTCAGGCGCGCATCGCGTGCCACCGGCGCGTCGTTGACCGGCAGCACCGTGATCGCCAGAGTGGCTGACGTGCTGGCGCGAGCCTGATTAGCCTGCTCGATGGCCGTCGCGACGACCGTCAGCGCGAAGCGGCCGTTCGCATCGGGCGGTGGCGTGAACCACAGCTGTTCGAGATTCCAGCCCGTGATCCGCACGCCGGCCGCGCTCGCCTCCTCGTTCCCACCCGCGTTACCGGTGGCCGTGAACCGGTGCACGCCGTCGCTCAGCGTCGCCGCCGGCGGCAAGCCTTCAATGAACATCTCCAGCGTTTCCGAGCCGTCGGCATCCAGGAGGCCGCCGCGGATCGCCGGCAGGCGGATGGCGGTATCCTCGAAACCGGTACCGGCCGGCAGCGCTTCACGGAGCGTGATGTCGTCGATCATCAGGCCGCGGCCCCTGCCCGGATAGCGCGCCGGCTCGGCGGCGATGCGCAGCGTCTGCGGACCGCCGCGACCGACGAACTGGAAGCTGCGGGTCTGCCAGGCAAGCCCGTCCAGCGGACTGGTGCTGGCCTCCGAACCGATCCGCTGGCCATCGACGGCGATCCCGACGCGCGCGAAGTCGGCGCTGTAGCCGGGCTCGCCGGCCAGGTCGAGCGACACGGTGTAGGTCGCCCCGGCGACGGTGTCTATGCTGCGCTCGATCGCCTGGGTCGGGTGCAGGCTGCCGCCCGCGTAGGCCAGTTCAAGCCAGTTCCGGCCATTGCCGGCAGCCGCCGACAGCGTTCGCCACTTGCCCTGGAAATTGAGCAGGAGGTCGCCGCTACTCCAGACCTCGACTGCACCATCGGCACTGGCTGGCGGCCGGTTGACCAGCCGCCAGCCTTCGAGCTGGTCCTGCTTGACCACGGTCGAAGCGCCGTCCGCGTTCGCAACGCTCTCCCAGCCGGTGCGGAAGACTTCGCGCGCCGCGCCCGCGCGGTCGATCAGCGCCAGCGTCGGTGCATCGGCCAGGGGCGAGACGATCAGCCGCACCGTGGCCACGCCAGAACGCGCCAGACCATCGTCGACGAGGTAGCCAAAGGCGTCTTCGCCGCTCCAGTCGGCGTCCGGCGTGTAGATCACGCGCTGCTCGGCGTCGCGCGTGAGGGTGCCGTGCGCGGGCGGGTGGTCGACGATCAGCGCCAGCGCATCGCCGTCGGCGTCACGGTCGTTGTCCAGCAGGTCGAGGACGATGTGACCGTCCTCGGCAAGCGTCGCGGTGTCGTCGGCAGCGACCGGCGCATCGTTCACAGTGTTGATCGTGATCCGCAGCAGGCTCGCGGTCTGCAGCTCGCCGTCGCTGACCGTCCACAGAAAGCTGTCCTCGCCATAAAAGTCGGCCACCGGACGGTAGGTGATGGTACCGTCGGCGTTGCCGACCAGCGTGCCGTGCCGCGGGCTCGCGGTCGCGACGCTCAACGCGTCGCCATCGACATCGCTGGCCCCGTCCAGAAGGTCGAGCGTGACCTCGCTGTCTTCATCGAGCGTGACGCTGCGCGCGACGATGGTGGGAGCGTCGTTGACCGGGGTGACGGTGAGGCTGACAACGGCGACGTTGGAATCGACGCCATTGCCACGCAGCCGGTACGTGAAACGATCGTCGCCATGCCAGTCGGCCTGGGGACGGTAGGTGAAGCTGCCGTCGGCGGCGACCGTGACTTCGCCGTGCATCGGCGTGTCGACCAGCACCGGCGAGACGCCGGGCTGGCTGGCGCCAGGGTCGTTGCCCGTCAGGTCGAGGGTCACCGGCGTGTCTTCGGCGGTCGTCGCCTCGTCGTCGCGGGCTTCCCGCACGGCGCCACCGAGCCGGAGCTGACTGATCGTGACCTGGCTGCTGGTGGCAGCGGCGCCCCGTCCAAAGCCAATCAGGTCGAAGGACAGGTTTGCCACCGTGCCGGCGGCAACGCCGGCCAGGTCGATGAGGACGCTGCGGCTACCGTCCGGGTTGCCAACGATGGTGACGCCCGCCGCCAGGTGCTCGCTGCCGTCGGCCTGCAGGTTGAGGATCGCGTCATTGTCGGCCAGACCGGTGCCAGGCAGCAGCGAGCGGCCGC
Source organism: Accumulibacter sp. (assembly GCA_003538495.1). Next base: position 2,251 of record DPSD01000241.1, on the reverse strand, counting down.
TGCTGGCGTCGATGAGGGCGACTTCGAAGGCGTCGTCGGGGGCGCCATCGATATCGTCGAGGGCGATGCCGCTCAAGCTGAAAGCCAGGAAGCGATCGTTGGCGCCGATCACGAAAGCCTGGTTGAGCCGGGTCTGTGTCGCGGCGCTTTCCTTCAGGGTGGCGCTGTCCCCGACGAAGAGGACTTCGCCGGTGGTGGTCCAGCCGCTGCCGTTGGTGAAGGTCGGGTTCTCCAGCGTCAGGTTGGCGGCGGTGTCGAACTGGCTGCGGCCAGGACGCGGGCTGCCGGCACTCGAATCGGCCGGCTCCGAGGGCCGGATGCGGCTGCTGTGCAAGCTTCCCAGGCTGCGGCTCAGCGGCAGCGGTGCGCCGGGTGGGGTGAACGGGTCGTAGGGCAGCGGTGCCGAGTCGGCGCCGAAGAGCATCCCACGCAAGGCGGTGAGTTCGCTGGACGAGGGCAGCCGGCGGACGCCGGGAAGGAGCGTCGACGCCATCAGGTCGTGGCTGTCGGCGGTGTGCTCCAGTCCAACGACGTGGCCGTACTCGTGCAGCAGGACGGTGCGCAGGTCCATCCTGCCCTCGGCGCCGCCACCCGGCCTGGCGATCCACTCCAGCGGGTTGCTGGTGGGAAGGAATTCGGAATTGTCAGAGGGTGTGGGGTCGATGAACCAGCCGTGGCCGGCGGCGGTGGGGGAGAGGGTGATGGTAAAGTTGCGGCCTTCGCTAAATGCCTCCCCTAAGGCGGCATGTGCAAGTTCACTGAGTACCAGGGCGACAACATTATATTCTGCGATCATAACGTCCGCGTGGGACACGGGCAGCACGGCGTAGATGGGCGGTCGCCCATCGACAGATATTTCTCTTAGACTTGGGTTGTCGCTTGGTGAGGCAATCCGATGATAGAGATCTTCTCTAGGACATTTTATTAGCACGTCTGGTGGAACATTATCGACACTGTCGACGACGTACATGGTAAAGACGACCTTAAATCGCTTGCCGTTAGCTTGCACCTCGAAGGTTATCTGATCTTTTCCTCGATAATCAACATTCGGAAAGTAGTGATGGTTGCCGCCGGTCGGGTACGATTCGTGCGGGTCGAGCTCAAGGATGCCGTGCTTGGGTGGATTTAGTACTCTCACTTGCACATCAGTAAGACGCTGGCCTGGTCGGAGCCTTAGGAACTGGGCAACAGAGCTTAGAACTGGAATCCCATTGATCGCAGAATCAAGGGGGGCTCCTGGCTCCGCAAACCGACACTGTCCTAGGATTGCGTCGTAGTTCCCAAGCGGCGCTACTTGCGCTACCAGAACGGAAAAGTCACGGGTTTCGTAGGGCGGTTGAAGATCCATCGGAACCATTGTGCTCTCCTCTACGGGCGGTTTTGCCGAAACAAACGAAGACGAAGCTATTGAAGAAGAGGAATTACTGATTTTCTCGAGCCCTGGGGCGTTGAGGTCCACGTGGAAGTGATGATGGTGCGGTGAAACTTGGAGCCTTCGCCAGCCACTCAGCCCAAGCAAGTCCAGGATTTCGCCCATTCGAAGATGCTTGGCTTCACTGGGCTCACTTCCTCCGACGATAACTCGCTGGATCAGGCTGCTGGTCAACGCCCCATCACCGAAGAGAGCACTGCGAACCCGTTCCCCATTGCGCGCGGGCAGGGAATCCACGCCAAAGCTGGATGGAAGTGGATCCTGTCTCGTCACCGAATATAGTGCTAGGAAGTTGCGCAGGGCGTTGCCCATGAAGTCGTTCCCATGAACCGGATCGAGCTCATTTTTTAGTTGCTCAGCTAATTCCAAGGCAGCGACATTGCTCCAGGCGAAGTCGTTGTTCTTCGCTGGAATGGGCGCTGTCAGAGTTCCAATGGTGATTGTCGCCGGGAATTCGGCCGCCTGGCTACTCATGAAATACCCATCCAGATAGGGCTTGACGGAAAGATCAAAGCTCATGCCCAGCCAGTGGGCGCTATGTTTGCCCGGGTTGCTTCCATTTCCATCAATTCCAGCTGTGAATCGGGATCCGGTAGTTGTCAAGCCCGCCAGATATCGCGGGTCAGCGTATTCTTGAGCCCGCATCAAGTCGCGCATCCAGCTGACGCCGAAGGTCTCTTTCTTCGAATCCGCATTTTGCCATCGGGGAAGGCTGTAGCTCGGTTGCTGTGTTATTCCCTTGTATTCCATCTGCCCGCCAATATCCATCCAGTGCGGCGCGTTGTAGGCGCTTAGCCACTCGAGGGATGTTCCACTGGT
>DPSD01000475.1:390-3703 GCA_003538495.1 Accumulibacter sp. | reverse complement strand
AGCGCAAGGAGGAGCATGATGTTTAAAGGGTAACCCCAAAGGGTTTGTATCCACCAATCGGCCGGTTGATCTGAAATTACTGACCAGTTGTTCACGAACATTGGAATTAAGCTGGCTGCGCCAGCAAAAAGCGCTATCCAAAGAAGCATTAGCGCAACTTTTATCTCTCGCGGCGGAATCTGAAAGGTCGTGGTGTTCATAGGCCTAACGTTTGAATTCAGGGGACGGCAAAAAAGCGCAGCTTTTTGACGGTCCGCTGGAATGATTTGTTGGGCGTCATTGGTGGCGAGGCTCCAAGATCAGAACTTGATACTTGGACCAGACATTGTCCCCAGCGCCGTCAAAGATGCGCTTCACGCACCACATATAGGGGAATATGGTGCCGCCAGAATAATGGAATGGAAACGCAGCCTCACCGAACTCCGGATCGTCGCGCTCTAAAACGCCCTCGCCCGTGTTTCGTTGGATGGTTGTCGCGATATAAGCCCCGAATTCCAACGCGATACCGTTGAGGCCATCTTCGCTTCTTGTTTTGTCATATTCGCGATGGAACCCCGAAAGTATCGACTCGACTTCCTTGATCGACTCATGGGAGAAGTCAAGTTTCTTGCCGAAGCCTTCTCTTGCGACCCGTAGTGCGAGCGCGGTTAGCTCCATTTGTAGGTCTGCAATGGGGCCAGGTGGGCGGGTTAGTGGCGCATCAGCCGAATCATCTGGGCTTTTAGCGCTCAAGCCCCCTCGAAGCCATGTGAATCGCCCCGGGTTCCGTGGAGGCCATTTGGTTTAAGTGCAGGCCGTTGACTCGGCCTTTTCGGCGAGTTGCCGATAGTAGTTTGCCTCAGCTTCGGCTGGCGGGATATAGCCGATGGGTTCCAGCAACCGGACGTGGTTGAACCACGCTACCCACTCCAACGTTGCCAGTTCGACCGCTTCCCGCGTCTTCCACGGGCCGCGTCGATGGATCACCTCCGCCTTGTACAGCCCGTTGATCGTTTCGGCCAAGGCGTTGTCGTAGCTGTCGCCGCGGCTCCCGACCGATGGCTCGACGCCCGCTTCGGCCAGACGCTCGCTGTAGCGGATGCTGACGTACTGCGAGCCGCGGTCGGAGTGATGGACGAGGCTACCGTCGCGCTCCGGCTGACGGGCGTACAACGCCTGTTCCAGCGCGTCGAGCACGAAGTCGGTGTGCATCGTCCGGCTCACACGCCAGCCGACGATGCGCCGGGCGAACACGTCGATCACGAAGGCCACGTACAACCAGCCCTGCCAGGTCGAGACGTAGGTGAAGTCCGAGACCCATAACTGATTCGGGCGATCCGCCTTGAACTGGCGATTCACCCGGTCCAGCGGACACGGCTGTTTGCGATCAGGAACCGTCGTGCGCACGACCTTGCCGCGTACCGCGCCGCTCAATCCGAGGCGGCTCATCAGGCGCTCGACCGTGCAGCGCGCGACCTCGGTGCCTTCGCGCTTCATCTGCCGCCAGACCTTGTCCGCGCCGTAGACCTGAAGATTGGCCTGCCAGACGCGTTCAATCTCGGGCATCAACACATCGTCGCGTTGCGCACGCGCGCTACGCCTAGATGGATCGCGTGCCCGCGCAGCGTGGCGCCGGTAGCCCGACGGGGCGACCTGCAAGACCTTGCAGATCGGCTCGACCCCGTAGGTATCCCGATGTCGGTCAATGAAATCGTTCAGGACTTGAGTCGGCGGTCGAGCTCCGCCTGGGCGAAAAACGCGCTCGCCAGCTTCAGGATCTCGTTGGCGCGGCGCAGTTCCTTGTTCTCGCGCTCCAGGGCCTTGAGGCGCTCGCGTTCGTTGTTGGTGACGCCATCGCGCATGCCGGTGTCGATCTCATGTTTGCGCACCCAGTCGTGCAGCGTCTGCGGAACACAGCCGATCTTCGGGGCAATCGATTCAATGGCCGCCCACAGAGACGGATACTCGCCACGGTGCTCCTGCACCATGCGGACAGCGCGTTCGCGCACTTCGGGGGAATACTTGGTGGTGGTCTTCTTGCTCTTCATGGCTCCATCTTCTCAAGGAAAGGAGCCTCCTCAAAACCCGGGGCGATTCAATGAGAATAGTTTTTTCATGACGCCCAACGTTGAAGGTAACAGGCCGCCGGAGCGCGCAGCGCGGAGGGAACCCAACAGCGCAGCTGTTGGGCAGTCCGGTTGATCGTAGGGTTGGGCGTCATTGTTTGGCAAACCTTTCGATGAGATTTTTGCACGACTCATTAGCAAATGATTTTGCCCATGTTTCTGTTTTCTCAAACTCTGGCTGCAGCCGTTGCAGTGCGTCTGAGGACCAGAGGGGTTGTGCCTTGAGCGGAGGAAGGGGGTCTGTCTCCGACGCGATGGCAACAAAGGCCATTATGTCTAGATCATTTTCAGATACCCGAATGCTGGAGCGAAGCGAGCACACTTCGATAGCGCCCTCAAAGAAAGACAATTTACCCGCAAGCATTGCCCGACAGAGGGCGACGAGGTTTTGGCGCGCAATTTCCTCAGATTCGTTTAGGGATGGAGTATCTGTGTTCATGTCGCCCAACAGTTATTCAAGAGACCCATGGGTCCGGACATTTATTAATATAGAGACGGCAGTCATGGTGTCGTATCTCGATGATCGTTATCGATCTTTTCAGCGGCCGGTCTCTATATTACGTCAGGCAAAAAGAGACCGGCGAGAGATGAACCCATCACCGGGGACTTCGAGATGCCTCGATCAGTCACAGCAAGGCGCGCCTGCGCCCCTTGCCCCCCATCACCCGATCAGCGCCACCGCCTTGATCTGCACGTAAACCAGCTGACCCGGCTCGAGTTCGAGCGCGTGTGCGGAACGCCGCGTAAGCCGTGCCAGTAGCGGTGAGTCGCCGACGCGCAGCTTGACCAGGGTGAGGGCGGGATGCGTGTCGTCGATGCTGTCCACCACGACGGCAGGCAGCGTGTTGAGGATGCTGGTGCCGCTGTGCGGGGTACGTGCCAGGCTGGCGTCGCGGGCGAGGATGCGCACGCGGGCAGCGTGGCCGACCGGCAGGCCGTGGAGTCCGCGCTGGCGGCCACGCAGGCCCGTTTCGGGCGCGTGCACGGGCTGGTGAACAACGCCGGCATCTTCAAGGCGGCCGACTTTCTCGACATCAGTGAGTCCGACTGGGACGCCGTGATGGCCGTCAACCTCAAGGGTGCCTTCCTGGTCGGCCAGGCGGTCGCGCGCGCCATGGTGCGCGACGGTGGCGGTGCCATCGTCAACATGAGCTCGGTCAACGCCACGCTGACGATCCCGACCATTGCCAGCTACAACGTCAGCAAGG
>DPSD01000475.1:0-374 GCA_003538495.1 Accumulibacter sp. | reverse complement strand
GTGGCCGACCGGCAGGCCGTGGTCGCGCACCCACAGGCGGCCGCCGGCGAACTCCATGTGCGCCAGATGCCACTCGGCGTCGCGTTCCGCCACCACGGCGTCGAGCACGACGCCGGCGTCCTCGCCAAGCTTGATGGGCAGGTCGAGACGGGCCAGCGTGTCGGTGAGCGGGCCGGTGGCGAGCGCACGGCCGCCTTCCATGACGACGATGTGGTCGGCCAGGCGCGCGACTTCGTCAGGCGCATGGCTGACGTACAGGACGGGAATGTCGAGCTCGTCGTGCAGGCGTTCCAGGTAGGGCAGGATTTCCTGCTTGCGCGCGTGATCGAGCGCGGCCAGCGGCTCGTCCCTCAGCAGCAGGCGGGGGCTGGTCG
>DPSD01000682.1 GCA_003538495.1 Accumulibacter sp. | reverse complement strand
GTGCCGATCGGCACCGTGCCGATCTACCAGGCGCTGGAGAAAGTCAATGGCAAGGCCGAGGACCTGAGCTGGGAAATCTTCCGTGACACCTTGATCGAACAGGCAGAACAGGGCGTCGACTACTTCACGATTCACGCTGGCGTGCTTTTGCGCTACGTGCCGCTGACCGCCGGTCGGCTGACCGGAATCGTTTCGCGCGGCGGGTCGATCATGGCCAAGTGGTGTCTTGCGCACCATCAGGAAAGTTTCCTCTACACCCACTTTGAAGAGATCTGCGAGATCATGAAGGCGTATGACGTCGCCTTCAGCCTGGGCGATGGGCTGCGGCCAGGCTCCATCTACGACGCCAATGACGCCGCGCAGCTGGGGGAGCTGAAGACGCTCGGTGAACTCACCGAGATTGCCTGGAAGCATGATGTGCAGGTGATGATCGAGGGCCCGGGACACGTGCCCATGCACCTGATCAAGGAGAACATGGACCTGCAGCTGGAACAGTGTAGAGAAGCCCCGTTTTACACGCTGGGCCCATTGACGACCGACATCGCTCCGGGCTACGACCACATCACCAGCGGCATTGGCGCGGCGATGATCGGTTGGTTTGGCACCGCCATGTTGTGCTACGTGACCCCAAAGGAACACCTTGGCTTGCCGGACAAGGACGATGTCAAGGTTGGAATCATCACCTACAAGCTGGCGGCGCACGCGGCCGACCTGGCGAAAGGTCATCCGGGTGCGCAGATCCGGGACAACGCGCTATCGAAGGCCAGGTTCGAGTTTCGCTGGGACGACCAGTTCAATCTCGGCCTGGATCCCGACAAGGCGCGCGAGTTTCACGACGAAACGCTGCCCAAGGAATCGGCGAAGGTCGCTCATTTCTGCTCGATGTGCGGCCCACATTTCTGTTCGATGAAGATCACCCAGGAAGTAAGGGAATTCGCCGCAGCACAGGGTGTCAGCGAGACGCAGGCGCTGGCCAAGGGGATGGAGGCCAAGGCGATCGAATTCGTCCGGGCGGGCGCCGAGGTATACCGGAAGATCTGAGCGCCGTCGTGATGGTGGCCAATGCTGCTCAGCGCGCGTACAGGCAGGCGGCTATGCCGGTGGCGATGCCGTCGGCCATCAAGGTCTGCCGTTGAGGGTCGAGCAGTGCCAGTTCTTCGTCGCGGTTCTTGATCACCCCCGCCTCGAAGAGCACTGCCGGCAACGTCGTGCGGTAGAGAACGACCAACCTGTCGTAGTAGTACACGGCGTTGCTCGCGTCGGCAACCTCGCGGGGAGTACCCGATCGGGGGTTGGCGTGGTGCCGGGCCGCCACGAAACCCATTCGTCGCAAGCGCGCACCGATCGCCGAAGCGCAGCGCAGACTGGTGGTGAGGTTGGGGTTCTCGTGTGATACGAACATGGCGAAGCCGCTGTAATCGTCGGTATAGGTCTGCGTCGCCCCCTGCCAATTCCATTCGTGGAGAAGATCGGCGGGTACCGAGTCGTGGTGAATGGCGATGAAGAAGTCGGCGCCGGCAGCCTCTTGCGGACGGGCGGCCAGGCTTTCGATCTCACCGTCAAAATTGATCGGGCGGACAGCCAGGGTGCGCGCCTCGAGCTGGCTGCTCAGGCGGCGGGCCAGGACGGCATTGAAATCGAACTCCCGGCCACCGCGTGCGCTGGTGGCACCGTAGGCGCCGAGGGTATGACCGACATCCACGGCCACTTCGCTGGCTTCGACTCCAGGCGGCGCTGCGGCGAGGACGATGCTGACGGCTATCGCGGCCGGAGAATGGCGGGGCTGGTCGGTGTTCGAGCCATGCGGGTGCACGGTTAGAAGTCCTTGGCAGCTTCCCAGAGGATGAAACCATCGTCCTTGCGGGTCCACTCCAGGAGTTCGATCAAGGGGTAGGCGCGCTGACTCAAACCGATCGGCGGGCCGTCTGGCGCGTTGTCGTCGTCACTGCTGTCGGGATCGGGGTCCTGCGCGTCGCTGGCGCCGTGGCTGGTGGCGCCGTCGGCGGCACGCCGCAGTTCCTGGATGGCGTGTGGCAACTGCTCGGTGGTAATCACGCCGCGTGCGGTGCATTCCTTGCCGACAAGTTCGAGCAGCAGACGGGCGACAGGGGCGAACATCATGATCTGTCCGGAAGTGCTTGAGGTGAATTTGACCAACATCGCGCGTATCTCCCTGACTGTGAGGATTCAATCGGTCATTGTCGTTGCTGCGGCGCGCGAGAGCAATGGGAAGTGATGGTAAGCGATAGCGGCGAGCAGGCGCGCACAGTGCGACAATGAAGGCTTTCATGGCACGAGGACGGCTGTCACAGTGCCTGGCTGCGGGCTGCCGCGGACGCTGCTACGGGATGTGAACGATGATGGAACTGGAACGTCTGCTGAGATCGCAGGGCTTTGGTAGCCGCCGCGAAGCCCGCGCGCTGATCTGGGCGGGTCGGGTCGGGGTAGATGGATGCGTCTGTGAGGATCCGCAGGCGCGGTTCGACCCCGAGGGTCTGCTCTTCTCGGTTGACGGTGTCGAGTGGATCTACCGGAAGTTCGCCTATCTGGCGCTGAACAAGCCCGCTGGCTACGAGTGCTCTCGTTACCCGGCGCATCATCCCAGCGTCTATTCGCTATTGCCATCGCCTTTGTTGGCGAGAGGCGTGCAAGCCGTCGGGCGGCTCGACCAGGATGCGACCGGATTGCTGCTGTTCTCCGACGACGGCTCGTTCATTCACCGGTGCACTTCACCACGAAAATTGGTGCCAAAGGTCTATCAGGTCGAGACGCGGCATCCGATCGATGATCGGCAGGTGGCAGCGCTGTTGAGCGGCGTTGAATTGCATGACGATGCGCAGCCGGTGTCCGCTTCAGCGTGCGTCCAGTTGTTTGAGCGCTGCGTGCATTTGACGGTGACGCAGGGCAGATATCACCTGGTGAAACGAATGGTCGCGGCAGCTGGTAATCGCGTAGAAGCCCTTCATCGTGTTTCGATCGGTGGCTTGCGGTTGCCGGAGTCGCTATCGGAAGGACAGTGGACGTGGCTGGACGTACCTGAGATGGCGCTTCAGGCGCAGGGCGTTTAGGGCGGTGGGTGCGTCAATGGGGCGCTCAGCTTTGTCGGGGACGATGATGATCACTGAAGTGTTGGCCACTGCCATGGCGCAGGCTTATGGCAGCGAAGTAATGTTGCGCGCCCGGCGCACGGCCATTGGGCCTGTGGCGAACGCGGCGAGCGCTGGTTTGCACGCTTCGACCATGCGGCGTGGAATCAGCCCGGGTCTGGCGAAGCAATGACGTTGACCGAGCTGCGCTACATCGTCGCCCTTGCTCGCGAGAGACACTTCGGTCGGGCGGCGGAGAAGTGTCACGTCAGCCAGCCGACCCTGTCGGTCGCCTTGAAGAAATTCGAGCAGCGCTATGGAGTGGTGCTGTTCGAGCGCTCTTCCGCCGAGGTGCGTCCGACCGCGGTCGGCGAGCAGATCGCCGGTCAGGCGGAGCGCGTGCTCGAGGAGGCCGGCAAGCTCAAGGAGATCGTCGAGCAGGGAAAGGATCCATTGCAGGGGCCCTTGCGTCTGGGCGTGATCTATACCGTCGCGCCGTACCTGCTGCCGCGGCTGGTCCCGGCCCTGCACTCTCTGGCGCCGCGAATGCCGCTCTATCTGCAGGAGAACTTCACCGTGAATCTGGCCATCCAGCTGCGCCGCGGTGACCTCGACGCAATAGTCGTCGCCCTGCCTTTCGCCGAACCGGGCATCGTCTCGCGCGTAGTGTACGAGGAGCGGTTCTGCGTTCTGCTGCCGAACGGACATTCTTTGTCGCAGCAAACGCTTATCAACCCCGACGACGTGGCCGCTGAAAACCTGCTGTTGCTGGGCAACGGGAACTGCTTCCGTGATCAGGTAGTCCAGGCGTGTGCGCAGCTTTCGGCTCCGGGCGGAACCAATGGCTCGTTGGAGGGAAGCTCGCTGGAGACGGTTCGGTACATGGTCGCCAGCGGTGCAGGGATATCGGTGGTGCCGGTGTCGGCCGCCGCTTCGTGGCCATCAGATGAGCGCCTGTTGCAGGTGCGCCAGTTCCGTGACCCGTCGCCGGCCCGTCAGGTGGCAATCGCCTGGCGGGCGAGTTTTCCGCGCCCGCAGGCGGTCGAGGTGTTGCGGGCGGCAATTCTGCAGGCGCCGCCGCCTGGGGTCTGTGCGGTGTAGCGGAGCGCGCGCCAGCAGGGTCTCGATGGGCGTTTGCGGGATGAAAATGTTCCACGTGAAACAAGGAGGAGGCCTGTCGGCAGCCTCCTTGAATTCAAGCCGCGGCTAGCTTGTGATCTTCTTCCGACCACTGCTCACCGTCGCTGCGCCGGCAGCGTCCGGACTACCGGTTTTTTCGACCGTCGCCCTGGGCTTCCTGGCCGGCGTCCTGGGCTCGCGCTTCTCGAATTCGAAGCCAACCTTCCCATCAGCGGCACGTACCAGGTAGGCCGAGAATTTGCGGCGGGTTCGCGCTGACACGAAGTCCTTGAGGAGGTCGGTGCGACCGCTGCGCAGCAGTTTCTGCATCTGGTCCGGTTCGATTGCCTGTTGAAGAATGATCGTTCCCGAGCGGAAATCGCAGTTCTTCGCCGGCCCTTGCGACCTTTCGCAAACGTAGGAGATGCCGTGCGCGACGACGCGGGCGCCACATTTCGGGCAGGCACCCAGGCTCTCGTGTTGCGAGAAATCGACCGCCTCGGCGGTGCCGTCGCCGCCGCTTCCCTGGCCGAAGTCGAACTCAGGGGAGTTTTCGGCGTTGAGCTGGATGATGGCGTTGAACGGGCGCCCCATCTTGTTGCGGAATCCCGTCAGCGGGCCGATCCTGCGTTGGGTGAGCAGTTCGTCGATCTCGGCGGCTTCGAACTGGCGGCCGGCAACAATCTTCCACAAGGAAAAGTCGCAGCCCTGGCACTGAAACTTCTTGTACGTTTCCTTGATCAGCCCCCCGCACTTCGGGCACGGCGTCGCCAGTTCGCCGAAGTCGCCGGGGATGGTGTCGCTGTCGTATGTCTTGGCGCGGGCAACGATGCGCTCGGTCATCGCGGCGATCTCCTGCATGAATTCGCTGCGTGACATCTCGCCGGCCTCCATGCGCGCCAGCTTCCATTCCCATTCACCGGTAAGTTCCGGTGCCGTCAGTTCGGGAATGCCAAGACCATTGAGCAGAGTCATCAGGGAAAACGCCTTGGCCGTCGGCAACAGTTCGCGACCCTCGCGGTGAAGGTACTGCTCGGCGAGCAGGTTTTCGATGATCTGCGCTCTGGTCGCCGGGGTACCAAGACCGCGGCCGGCCATCGCTGCCCGCAGTTCCTCGTCGTCCATGGTCTTGCCCGCACCCTCCATGGCGGATAGCAGCGTGGCTTCAGAGTAGCGCGCGGGTGGCCTGGTCTGGTGCTCGCTGAGCACTACTTCATCGGTCTTGACTCGCTCCTTCGGTTGCACGGCGACGAGGTTCCCTTCTTCACCCTCCTGGGCTTCGCGACCATAGACCGCCAGCCAGCCAGGGTTGACCAGGACCTTGCCTTCAGTCTTGAAGGGCTCACCCTCGACTCTCGTGATGCGCGTGGTAATCAGGTATTCGGCTGCCGGATAGAAGACCGCGAGAAACCGCTTGACGACCATGTCGTAGAGCTTGAGCTCGGGCTCGGACAGGTGCCTCGGTGCCTGCAGCGTGGGAATGATCGCGAAGTGATCGGAGATTTTGGCATTGTTGAAAATACGCTTGTTTGGCCCGACCCACTGCGCTGTGAGTATCTGGTGAGCAAACGGCGCGTAGCGGGCCAGCGTGGCTTCGTCGTGGCCTTTCCCGACGCCCTCGCCGGTGAGCATGGCCAGCGTCGCGCCGACCGTGTCGCGGTAGTCCTCGGGTAGTGCGCGCGCGTCGGTACGAGGGTAGGTCAGTACCTTGTGCTTCTCGTAAAGAGCCTGCGCGAGCCCGAGAGTTGCTTTCGCCGAAAATCCGAAACGACTGTTGGCTTCGCGCTGCAGACTGGTCAGGTCGTAGAGTAGCGGCGACAGCTGGCTGGATGCCTTTGCCTCCTCCTTGACACTGCCGCCCTTGCCGACACATTTCTGCTGTAGCGCGGCGGCCCGCGCTTCGTCCCACAAGCGGTCGGCGCGAGCATGTTCGTCGTCGTCCTTCCCCTTGAACTTCTCGTCGAACCACTTGCCCCGGTAAACACCGACAGCACAGCTGAAGACGCCTTCGAGTTCCCAGTAAGTGCGCGGCTCGAACTTGCGGATGCGGTCTTCGCGCTCGACCATCAGCGCCAGCGTCGGTGTCTGCACGCGGCCGACGGTGGTCAGGTGAAAACCGCCAGTCTTGGAGTTGAAGGCCGTCATCGCGCGTGTGCCATTGATCCCGACCAGCCAGTCGGACTCCGAGCGGCAGACGGCCGCGTCGGCCAGGCCCTGCATCTCGCGAGCACTGCGCAGGGTGGAGAAGCCGTCTCTGATCGCCTGCGGGGTCATCGACTGCAACCATAAACGTTCGACCGGCTTGGAATTCTGGGCATGCTGGGCGATGTAGTTGAAGATCAATTCGCCCTCCCGGCCCGCGTCACAGGCGTTGACCAGGCTGTCCACGTCCTTGCGTTTGATCAGACGGAGCAACAGCTTCAGCCGCGCTTCTGTCTTCTGGATAGGCTGCAGCGCGAAATGCGGTGGAATGACCGGCAGGTGGGCGAAGGACCATTTGCCGCGCTTGACCTCGTACTCCTCGGGGCAGGCCAGTTCAAGCAGATGTCCGATTGCCGACGAGACGACGTAGGTATCATTCTCGAAGTAGTCGTCGTGTTTTGCGAATCCGCCGAGCGCGCGCGCGATGTCCGCGGCGACGGAAGGCTTCTCGGCGATGATCAGTTTCTTGCTCATGGGGTCTTCATCAGTCCGGGAAAGTGGCCGAGAACGTGCTGGCGGAATGGCTCAGCGCGGGGGGCTTTGGCGGGCCATGATAAGAGTACTCTACTGCGCTTGGCAAGCAAGGCTACCGTTTCGCAGCCCTGACGCATGACC